>QUBZ01000116.1 GCA_014338005.1 Chloroflexota bacterium
GTGGCAATGATCTTTTCTTCGTTCGTCATGCTGACACTCCTCTTCGTCTACTCACTACTTTACCCGAAGTGTCAGATTAAGTCTCGCCTATTTCACGTGTTTGATGATGGAGGCAAACGGCAGCGTTTGTGCTGCCGTTTGCCTTGATATTTTTAAACGGCGCTCGTTTACTGCCCCTGGCCGAGCGAAAAACCCGGTTCGCCGTCGAACGTACACAGGTTTTCGGTCTTGATGAAGTCGAATCCGTCATTCGCCACGCGCTCCAACAGCCGCACGATCTGGCCGTGATGCAGCGCCCCGCCGGTGGACATAAAACGCGCGCGCCAGTGATCCACGCAGAACGTCTCCGGCGAACCGTTCGGCCACACCTTCTGGCCGCGGTTGCTAATCATCATCAGTTCCAGGCCGTCGCCGTTCAACCGGCGCAGTTTTTCGCCCAAAACGTTCGGGTCGCGCCCGGCTTCGTCCCAGGCCAGGAACACATCCACGCCCACCGTTTCCTTGCGGGCCGGCGGACGGATGGCTGCCGCGCCGCCCGGCGGGATGCTTTCGCCCGCCGCGTAGCTGACCGGTTTGAGAGTTTGCGGCGTTTGCCCCAGGCGCGCCACCACTGCTTCGGCAAATTCCTTCGTGCCGACCTTCTGCCGGCTGACGCCCTCGCGGAAGATGTCGTAAGTATGCACGCCGTCCTCAATCGTCCGCAGCCAGGCATTATGCACCCGTTCGGCCACTTCCGGCTGGCCGATGTGAACCATCATCATCACGCCGGCCAGCAGCAGGCCGGATGGATTCGCCAGGTTTTGCCCGGCGCGGCGCGGGGCGCTGCCATGAATGGCCTCGAACATGGCCGCGTGTTCCCCGATATTGGCGCTGCCCGCCAGCCCCACCGAACCCGCGATCTGCGCGGCCACGTCCGAAAGCACGTCGCCGTACAGGTTCGGCAGCACGATCACGTCAAAATTTTCCGGCGTATCGGCCATTTTGGCCGCGCCGATGTCCACAATCCAGTGTTCGTTTTCGATGTCCGGGTACTCGACAGCGATTTCGTCAAAAACCCTGTGGAACAGGCCGTCGGTCAGCTTCATAATGTTATCTTTGGTGAAGGCCGTCACCTTCTTGCGGTTATTGCGCCGCGCATACTCGAAGGCGTAGCGGATGATTTTTTCGCTGCCGGGGCGGGTGATGAGTTTTAAACACTGGTACACCTCGTCCGTCTGCCGGTGTTCGATGCCCGCGTACAGGTCTTCTTCGTTCTCGCGGATAATCACGATGTCCATGACCGGATGTTTGGTTTTGATGAAGGGGTGGTAGCTGGCGCAGGGGCGCACGTTGGCGTACAGGCCCAGCGTCTTGCGCGTGGTGACGTTGATGCTCTTAAAGCCTGTACCCTGCGGCGTGGTCAGCGGCGCTTTGTAAAAAACTTTCGTTCGCCGCAGCGACTCCCACGCCTTCGGTTCGATGCCGGACGTGTTGCCGGACAGGTACACTTTTTCGCCCACCTCGACGGTTTCAATCTCAATCGCAGCGCCGGCGGCCTGCAAAATGTGCAGGCTGGCGCTCATGATCTCCGGGCCGATGCCGTCGCCATACGCGACCGTGATAGGGGTTTTGGGGGTCATGCTGCTTTCCTCCTGTAGACAACAAAAAAGGCCAACGTCAAACACCCCGGTGGGCGAAAAACGTTGGCCTACTTCACAACCAGCCGATTCAGCACGGCGTTTTGTGTGGTCTGCCGAACTAAACAGAGAGTGTACAATATAAGCGGCCTTTAGAAAAGGGGACGAGATGAGCAGTTGTTGAGAGCCTGCGCGTCCGGCTCGTTCTCGCTTGGAATTTAGCTTCGTTGGTTAACGATACCCGGTGACGGTCGAACGGCGTTCGATTTTTCGGCCACCGGGCATCGAAGGCGCGGGTTAAACGGCTCAGTCCGCCGCCGCTTGCGCCGCTTCCTGGGTTTGAAGCTGCGCCTGCTCGTCCTTGAGTTTTATCACGCGGAAGGTTTCGGCAAAAGCATAACCGTGTTTTTGGCCTTCTTCGGCGGCCCATTTACGCACCATGTCCGCAACCTCCGGCCCAACCTGCGAACGGTGGCACAGCAGCGCCTCCACCTTACGCTCAATGGTGGCGCTCACATCCACGACCGTATCGGCATGGTCGGAAAACATCGTCCACAGTTCGTCCACGTCATGCGGTTCGTACCCTTCGGCCAGCAGTTCGCGGAAGATGGGGCGCGTCCCCGCGCTGGGGAAGGTGGCGTAAACGGCGGCCTCGGCGGCGGCGCGGTGGTCGGGATGGTTGATGTAAAAATTGCCGGCGAAAACCAGGGTCGGGTCGGCGCATACAACACGATGAGGCTTTAACTCGCGGATCAAACGAGTCAGATCGCGGCGCAGTTCCAGGGTATGCTGGAGCATGCCATCCGGGTAGCCCAGAAAACGCACGTCGCTGACGCCGACGACTGCCGCCGCCTGACGCTGCTCGGCTTCCCGCGTGCGAACCAGTTCTTCAAGGTCGGCGTCCGGGGCGTTGCTGCCTGCCGCGCCGTCGGTGACGATGCAGTACGTGACCTGATGGCCTTCATCCGTCCAGCGGGCGATGCTGCCCGCGATGCCGAATTCGATGTCGTCGGCATGGGCGACGATAACCAGGATTCGTAAAGACATAAACCGCTTCAACCTCCATTCCAGCACAACCGGACGGCAATCATAACACGCGGACGGAACGGAGAGAAGTGCGGGCGTTCAGCCGGTTTTTTCCGGGTTCAGGCGTTCGATGTCGGCCAGGGCTTCCCCGGCGAAGCGGCACAACAGCCCCAGCAGCGCCAGGTCGGAATCGTCAAACGGCTCGTCGCCCGGTTTGTTAAGCACCTCGATGACGCCGTACACCCGGCGGTCGCCGATGAGCGGCGCGGCGGCGATGGACTGCGTGTGGAAGGTGAACTGTTCATCAATGGTGTAGGAAAAACGCGGGTCGCGGCGCACATCCCGCACCAGGGTCGGCTGCGCGTTTTTAATCACCCAGCCGGCGATGCCTTCGCCCGCCGGGATGCGGTAGCCCCTAAGGTTGGCGGCCAGCACGCCGCGCACCAGGACGAACACCATCTCATCGGTTTCGTCGTCCAGCAGCATCAGCGAGCCGTCCGGGGCGTTCAGCAGATTAAGCGCCCTGGTGAAGATGTCGTCCAGCAGGGGCAGCAGTTCGGCGTCGCTGGTGATGCTGCGCGTAGCGCGGGTCAGATCGTTGAGTATCTGGACAAATTCGCGCAGATTACGCAGTTCTTCCTGTAATTGTTCGTTTTCGGCCTGCAAGCGGGCGTTTTCGCGCCGCATGATGGCGACGGGATTCGTAACCATCGGGGAAATCTCCGCATTTCAACAACTATTTTTCTCATTGTAACGATATTTTTACAGCGCGCGAACCGACGGTTAATGAACGGTTAGAATACGCCCGCTCAGATGACACCCAGCGCCGTGCTGATAAGCGGGCTGAGGTGGCGTTCCAGGGCATGGAAGGAGTAGTGTTTTTGAGCGATGGCGTAGTTGTGGGTGACGATTTCGGCGGCGTGGGCGGCGTCGTCCAGCAGGCGCGCGGCCTGCCGCACCGTATCATCGGTGATGAAATCCTCAAAAGCGACCACGCGAAAACCTTTCGGCTGGATGTCGGTTCTGAAGATTTCGTAGCTGCTCATGACCAGGGGACGGCGGTAATAGATGGTTTCAACGAAGGCATTGCCGAAACCCTCCACCCGCGAGGGATACGTGACCAGATTGGCCTGCTGGTAAACATCTGCCAGCGAAAAAATAGTTTTCCCGTTCGAGTCTGTCTGGCGCACGTGGTTAAAATGATCGGCGGCGAAAAGCGTCCGCACGCCCATTGCCTCGCTGTAATCGCGCAGAAAATCGGCATAGGCCCGGCCTTCGTCCCCGGCGGCGTGGGAAATCAGCAGCGCGCATTTACGGCCCAGCCGCCGGGCTAGGTTGATGGCGAGTTCGATGCGCTTGCGCGGCACGATGCGCGTTGGCTGGAGCAGCAGGCTTTCGTCGGCAGCGATGTTCAGCGCCGCCCGCAGTTGGCCGGTGACGGCATCCGGCGGTGAAGGCGGCGTCTCGAAGTCCATCACGTTAGGGATCAGCACCGAGCTGACCCCGGCGCGCAAGGCAAGCTGCCGCGCGGCGAACGAGTTGATGACGACGTGATAAACCGATGGCAGCGTGGGCGGGAAGGCCGCGCGCAGGTAATCATTGGCGGCGCTGACGGCGAACCGCTCCCGCTCCCAGGTGAAATCGTGGTGGTGCGCGATGGTCGGCAGGTTGGTTTCGGCGATAAATTCGGTGATCGCCAGCCCCAGCGGCACGTTCATCGGAATGGAGAGCGCGTTTTCGACAATCAGCAGATCGGGTTGGAAGCGCCGGTGAAACCGGTAGAGATGCTGTTTGATGTGGGCTTTGATTTTTTGAATCGTGTCTGACGTTTCCGGCGAGCGCACGTAGTCGTCAAACAGATCGGCTTGCAGCCGCAGGATGTCCGGGTGGTGGAAGTGCGCCTCCGGCACGTGGTACGAATATTCGTCCGGCCATTCCAGTTCCCCGGCGAAATAAAAACAATCGTAATTTAACGCGCCCAGAATATCCACCCATTTGACGGTTTCCAGCGAAACGCCGTCCATCCCGGCCAGGCGGGTGGCGACAAAACCAATCCGTTTTCGAGCCGTTTTTTGATTACCGTCCATGCCGCGCCATTCGTTAACGGCGGCTGCGCCCACGCCCGCGTTTGGGTTTTTCGTATTCCTCGTCGTATTCGTCGTCGGCCACTTCTTCCAGTTCGCCGTCCTCGGTCAGCCGCATACGGCGGTCGCGCTTCGGTTTGGCATCGTAGTAGGATTCCATGCGGCGCTGGCGCTCGCGTTCCAGTTCCTGCTGTACCAGCCGCTCGCGTCTTTCCGCGCCCGGCCCATACTTATTGTAGTATTCCATGAAATTCGCCACCACGCCAATGCCCCAGAAAAAGGTGATAAAAACCGGCCAGGGAAAGCCCAGATCACCAACAGGCAGTTGGCCGTTTTCGAAGATGGCGGCGAACAGGTCTTGCGCGCCGGCCCACATGCTCCAGAACAGCAGGTTCATGACGATGTAAATCGTCAGGTGGATGATAAAACCGTTGCGCTCCTCGAACCGCTTCTGGATGCGGCGGCGCACGCGCTCCTCGTCGGAGATGGGTTTTTTGTTTTCGTCAACCGCTTCCTGGATCGAACGTACAATTTCGGCCACCACGCCGCCGCCGCGCCGGACGCCCTGTTCGATTTTTTGCCCCACATCGTCCCAGTTGACGCCGCCCATGTCCAGGCGCGCTTCCACACGGGGCGGGGCCGGGGGTTTGGGCGGCACAGGCGACGGGATGCTGACGTAACGTTTGCTGCCGCTGCTGCCGGCGCGGGGTGATTGATCGGTGATGGTGGGCGCGTCGTCCATCGGCTGCGGGCGCGCCGGGGTGGCATCCGGCATCTGGGCCGGGGACATCACCCGCAGGCCGGACTCGTTTAATGCCTGCCGGAAGTCGGCCATCAGGTCGGCAGGGGTGGCGTAACGCTCTGCCGGATTTTTTGCCAGCGCCTTAACCAGCACGCTTTCAACCGCCGGCGGCACGTTCGGGTTAACCTTCGAGGGCATGGGCAGTGGGGTATAAATGTGATCGTGAACGATGGCGTAGGGTGTATCGGCGTTGAACGGCACGCGCCCGACCACCATCTCGTAGAGGATGACGCCGAACGAATAAACATCGGTGCGGGCATCCAGGTCGCGCTCGCCGCGCGCCTGCTCCGGCGAGATATACTGGGGCGTGCCGAGGATCATATCCTGGCTCAGGGTGGATTCGCCGGCCTGGGCGATGCGCGCCAGCCCGAAGTCGGTCAGGTAGGGCGTGCCGGAAGCGTCCAGAACGATATTCGAGGGTTTGATGTCCCGGTGCAGCACGCCGCGTTCGTGCGCGTAGGTCAGCGCCTCGGCGATAGGCGTCATGATCTGGACGACCTGCTCCAGCGGCAGCGGCCCGGCGGAAAGCAGGTTTTTGAGGGTGCGCCCCTCGATGTATTTCATCACCAAGTAGGGCTGACCTTCGGTTTCGGCGTAGTCGTAAACCTGCACGATATGCGGGTGTTCCAGCTTGGCGACGATCTGGGCTTCGCGCGCGAAGCGAGTCTGGAAATTCGGGTCCTCCAGGAAAGCCTGGTGCATGACCTTGATGGCGACATGGCGGTCGAGTTTGGCGTGGTAGGCTTTATAAACACTCGCCATGCCGCCCTGCCCAAGCTGCCCCACGATCTGATACGGGCCGACCATCTGCCCTTCGTACAACGCCATACCGCGCCCCTCGTGAAACTGTTTTAGCGTGTTATTATGGATTATAGACGACGTAAAGCGGGCGTTCAATTAACCACGCTTGTGTTTTTCGCCGGCTTCCCACTCGTCTTCGATCACATCCAGCAGTTCGCCCTCGTCGGACAGCCGCAGGTGGCTGCGTTTAGGTTTGTCCGCCTCGTAAAAACGGCTGCGCTCGCGTTCGATCTCGCGCTCGATGGCGTGATCGCTCATCTCCGCAAACAAAAATTGCAGGCCATGAAGCAGCACCGCCAGCCCCCACGCGCCAGCGATCAGGATCAGCGCCGTTTGCGGCAGGCGAAGAATCCACAGGCCGGCGATAATCACCAGATACATCACAATATGCGCGGCCATCTCATAACGGCGGTGGAAGCGGCGCTCCACCCGCTGCCGGATCGAATCAAAATCCGGCTCGCCGGCGCCCGCTGTGAAGGCCGCGCCGGGTTTGGGCTGTTTTGCGGCTTTCGACAGCATGACCGCTCGCGCCAGCAGCAGGCTGCCGATGACGACCATCGCCAGGATGATAAGCTCACCTAAACCGATTAACAACATCGTTTCCCCCTGCTGTTAAAGTGTCTGGCGGCGCGGCGCTTCGTCCGACCATTCGTCGTCCACGATGTCCAGCATCTCGCCCTCATTGGAGAGGTGCAGCCTGCCGCGTTTGGCTTTTTCGATAGGCGAGGCTTCGTCCGGCATCATATCGTCCAGCCCCAGCCGGGCGTATTCGATTTCCCGCACCATCAGGGTTTTGCGCTGCTGGTCGTTCCAGCTTTTCGAGCCGATGGCAAAAGCGGACAGCCCATGCAGAAACAGCCCTGTCGCCCAACCTACCGACAGCATCATGATGGCCGCCAGCATATCGTCCCTCAGCATAAAGTTCGACGACGTGGAGGGAATCAGAACCCACGTCAGCAGCATAAAGATGAAAAATATCATGCAGTTGACGGCAAACAGCGCGATCTGCCCCCGGCGGCGTTTCTGCTGAAGTTCGGCTTCGACCCGGCGGCGGATGGCCGCGTAATCCAGTTGATCGTTATACATGATATTTCCTCGGATTCAGAAAGCAGCTTAAAATTCCGCCCTCCGATCGGGCAGTATCTTATTTTCTTGTACGCAAAATGAGGTATTCGGGTTGTGAATTAGTCCCGGTTGCGGTCGTCATCCCAACGAATAAGTTCCGCCAGGAAGCTGTCTACCCAGATGTAGGTGAAGCCGACCAGCGCCGGGGGCAGCAGCAGGCCGGCCAGGCCGAACGCCCGGCTGAGCGCGACCGAAAACAGCGCCACCACCAGGCCGAAAAAGACGAACACACAGCCGCGATAAAGCCTCATCCCAATATCCCCGCGCCAGGGCATCCCCGTTACATGATGTATACGCCGCCGGTCGAAAATATGTTCAAAAATCGGGCTGTCCGGGTGTTATGGCGCGGCGGGACGCCGGAGGAACAGCGCCGTGCGTATCACTTCCACGCACACCGCGCCGTCCTGGTTGCGCCCGGTGTGTTTCATCGTCACCAGTCCGGCGCCGGGGTTGGACTGGCTGTCTCGTTTGCTCAGAATTTCCGTCTCCACATACAGCGTATCGCCGTGAAAGAGCGGGTGTGGGTGGTTAACCTGTTCGTAACCCAGGTTAGCGATGATCGTCCCCTGTGTCAGATCGGCGACCGTCAAGCCGACGACCAGCCCCATCGAAAAGATGCCGTTGACGATGCGCCGCCCGAAGCGTGTTTGCGCGGCGAAATCCTCGTTAAGATGGAGCGGCTGCGGGTTCATCGTCAGACTGCAAAACAGCACGTTGTCGGCCTCGGTAATAGTACGCCCCAGCTCGTGCCGGATACGCATCCCGACCGTTAAATCCTCGTAATATTTGCCGGGCATCGCCGGTTCACCCGCCCGTCCGGTTTTCAAATTCGCCGGCCTGGGTTTCGCCAACCGGCGCGCGGCGGAAAGTATCCTGCCCGACCATCGTAGCCGCCCAATCATCTTCCGGGGCGGTTTCGCGGGTCAGCAGCCAGCTTGTCGCCAGCACTTCCTCGCCGTTGATGATCTGGTACTGCCCCGACCAGGCGGTGACGGAGTGCTGGTTGACGTATTCGTTGTTCCAGCACACCACAAAACCCACACTGCGGCTGCCGCCAAACGCGCGCGTATCGCTCATGCCGCTTACGTCGAAGGTCGTATGCGGTTCGTTGTCATTCGACGTGTGATATTTTCCCTCGATACGGCCATCATGCGCGACGGACAGCACCAACCGCGAGCCGCGCTGGCCGTACCACGTCCCGGCTAAACCTTTCACAATTTGACTATCCTTTCCGATTCATTTGGCAATTTAATTATACCGCCGTGACCAGGATGGGACGATCTTTGGTGATGACGATGGTATGTTCGTACTGCGCCGCCAGGCTGCCGTCCGGCGTTTTCAGCGTCCAGCCGTCGGCAGCCGTGACGATATGGCTGGCGCGGGTGGAAACGAACGGCTCGATGGTAATGACCAGCCCTTCCTTAAGGATGTCGTTGGCGCGTTTGTTAAAAAACCCCGGCACGCTGGGCGGCTCGTGCAGTTTGCGCCCCACGCCATGACCGGGCAGATCGCGGATGATGTGGAAGCCGCAGCGCCGCACCTCGTTTTCCATCGCCCGACCGATGTCATAAATGCGGTTGCCGGCGCGGGCCGCCGCCAGGCCTTTTTCCAGCGCCGACCGGGTGCAGTCGGCCAGTTTTTGTTTCAGCGGCTCCACCGGCAGCATCGGCACGGTCGCGCCGGTATCGGCAAAATACCCGTCCAGTTCCGCCGACACATCTATGTTGACCAGATCGCCGGTCTGAATCACCCGGCTGCCGGGGATGCCGTGCGCCGCCTCGTCATTGATGCTGATGCAGGTCGCGCCAGGGAAGTTGTAGGTCAAAATCGGGGCGGAGCGCGCGCCTTCTTTCCGCAGCAGTTCTGCGCCGATGGTATCCAGTTCGCCGGTGGTGATGCCGGGGCGCAGGCTCTCGGTCATCTTTTGCAGGGTCAGCCCCACGATTCTGCCGATTCGCAGCAGGCCGATCAGGTCTTTTTCCGATTCGATAGACATAATATCCCTTCACAATCACGGCATGGTTATACCGCCGGCAGGCGGCGATAGGATATAATCCACACGATTCCCCCAGTATAGCGCGCAAGGCTGAAGCAAGGAACACCGATTAGAAGTTGAACTGGTCACACTCACCGGAAAGTATTCGATATGCTCGATCTTTCGATCATCATCGTCAACTGGAACACCCGCGATCTGCTGGCAAAATGCCTGCGCGATGTCGAAACAACCATCAAAAACATTTCCTACGAAACCTGGGTGGTGGACAACGCCTCCGGCGACGGCAGCCCGGAGATGGTGCGCCGCGATTTTCCGAACGTCCGCCTGATCGCCAATACCGAAAATGTCGGCTTCGCCCGCGCCAACAACCAGGCCATGCAGGCCGCCGAAGGGCGTTATATCCTGCTGCTGAACAGCGACGCTTTTGTTAAAGAGCGGACGATAGATCATATGGTGGCCTTCCTGGACGAACGCCCGGAAGCCGGGCTGGCGGGCTGTAAGCTGCTGTACGAAGATGGGCGATTGCAGCCGTCCTGCTACCGCCTTCCGACGCTGTGGAGCGAACTGGTGATCGCCTTCGGGCTGGACAAACTGTTCCCCAAAAGCCCGCTGTTTGGCGGTTATGCCATGACCGACTGGGACTACGGCGACGTGCGCGAGGTGGACGTGATTATGGGCGCGTTCATGCTGGCGCGCGCCGAGGCGGTGCGGCAGGTCGGCCTGATGGACGAGAGCTTTTTTATGTACTCGGAAGAAGTGGACTGGTGCTACCGCTTCAAACAGGCCGGCTGGAAGGTCTACTTTACCCCGGAGGTGGAAACGGTGCATCTGTGGGGCGGCAGCAGCCGGGCGGTGAAGGTCGAAACGCTGCTGCGCCTGTACCGCAGCCGGGTGCATTTTTTCCGCAAGCATTATGGCAGGCCGGCGGCAGCGCTGTATAAAATCATCCTGGGTATCAACTGCCTGATTCGTGTCGTCCCCGGCGCGCTGTATTACCTGCCGCGTCCGGTCAGCCGTTCCAAACATGCCGCCTTTCGACAGCTTCTCCGCGCGCTGCCGGGGTTTTAGGGGGCAGCATGAAATTTCTGGCCCTGGAACGGGAAGTCCCCGGCGTGGCGGACGAGCAGTTCGCGCCGCACTTGAAGGCCGAGGCCGCCCGCGCCTGGGAGCTGTACCTGGACGGCGTGATCCGTGAGCTGTACTTCCGCGCCGACCGGCACGAAGCGGTGCTGGTGCTGGAATGTCCTGACATGGACGCCGCCCGCGCCGCGCTCGATTCGCTGCCGCTGGTGCGCGAAAGGCTGATTACGTTCGAGATCATCCCGCTTGCGCCGTACCCCGGCTTTGCCCGCCTGTTTGGGGACGGCGGTTAACGCTGGTTCGATGCCGTTTCCGGCGGTACAATTCCCCCCACTGACCGGCCCACACCAGCAGGACGAATGTTTATGAGCGATTGGAAACCCATCATCGGCCTGGAGATTCATGCCGAACTGCTGACCAAAAGTAAGATGTTCAGCGGTTGCCCGGTGGTAGACAGCGTGGAAGCCGCCCCCAATACCGCCGTTGACCCGGTATCGCTGGGGCTGCCTGGCACGCTGCCGGTTATCAACCGGCAGGCGGTTGAGTTCGGCCTGATGGTCGGGCTGGCGCTGCACTGCGAAATCCCGCCGGTGAACCAGTTCGCCCGCAAAAACTACTTTTATCCCGACCTGCCCAAAGGCTACCAGATCAGCCAGTACGAGCGCCCGCTGGCGGTCAACGGCTGGCTGGACATCGAAGTGACACCGCCGGACGGCGAGCCGTACCAAAAGCGCATCCGCATCCGCCGCGCGCACCTGGAAGAAGATACCGGCAAGCTGACACATGTCGGCGGGGGCAGCAGCCTGGTGGATTACAACCGCGCCGGCGTGCCGCTGCTGGAAATCGTCACCGAGCCGGACATCAACAGCGCCGACGAGGCCGAAGCCTTCGCGCGGACGCTGCGCGCCATCCTGCAATACCTGGGCGTGAACAACGGCGATATGTCCAAGGGCGTGCTGCGGGTCGAGCCGAACATCAGCGTGATGCACAAAGACGATACCGAGTTCCGCACGCGCACCGAGATCAAAAACCTCAACAGCATCCGCAGCCTGTACCGCGCCAGCCTGGCCGAAATTGAGCGGCAGATCAACCTGTGGCAAAGCGGCGGCGAGGTCAAACAGGCCACCCTGGGCTGGGACGAGAACAAACAGCGGCTCGTCATCCAGCGTTACAAGGAACGCGCCGATGAATACCGCTACTTCCCCGAACCCGACCTGCCGGTGGTTGAAATCAGCCGCGAATGGGTGGAAGAAGTCCGCGCCCGCCTGCCGGAACTGCCGGAGGCCAAACGCCGCCGTTTTATGGAAACCTTCGGCCTAAGCGAATACGACGCGCGGCAGCTTGTGGCGGAGCAGGCCATCGCCCACTATTACGAAGAAACGCTGTCGGCGGGCGTCAATCCCAAATCGGCGGCCAACTGGATATTAGGCGGGCTGTTCGCGCTGATGAACGAAAAGGGCTTCGAGCGCGAAAACATCGAATCCACCCGCATCACGGCGCGGCAGTTCGCCGAACTGGTGAAACTGGTGGACGCCGGCACGCTGAACAAAGGCACAGCGGCGGCGGTGCTGGCCGAAATGTGGGACACTGGCAGCGACCCGGCGTTGATCGTCGCGGCGCGCGGGCTGGCGCAAGTTTCCGACCAGGATATTATCCGGCAGGCGGTAGCGAACGTGCTGGCCGAAAACAGCGCGATGGCGCAGGATTACCTGAGCGGCAAAGAAAAGCTGTTCGGGGCGCTGATGGGCCAGGTGATGAAGGCGATGGGCGGCAAGGCCAACGCCCAGGTCGTGACGGACATCCTCAAACAGCAGCTCGAGGCCATGCGCTCGTCTTAGCCGTTTATCATCATATATATTCTTAACGTCCGGTTTCTGCCGCCAGCCCGGCCCACGCCGACCGCATCCGCTCCAGCGCCTCGGCCAGCAGCGCGCGCGGCGCAGCGAAGTTCAGCCGCAGAAAACCCTCGCCGGGTTTTCCGAACAACGCGCCGTCGTTGAGGGCGACACGGGCGTTTTTTAGGAAGAAGTCGTAGGGGCGTTCCGGCAGCCCGGCCTCGCGCCAGTCCAGCCAGCTTAAATACGTGCCTTCCGGCTGGGCGAGGCTGACGCCGGGGAAGTTTTCCAGCACGTAATCGGTCACATAGCGGCGGTTGGCGTCCAGGTAAGCCAGCGCGGCGTCCAGCCAGGGCTGCCCTTCCTGGTAGGCGGCCAGCGCCGCCGTGTAGCCGGCGCTGCTGATATGCCCGGTGATGCCCGCCGCCGCCTTCTGCATCTGTTTCATCAGGTCGGGGTTCTGGATGACGGCAAAACCGCAGGCCAGGCCGGGGATATTAAACGTTTTGCTGGGGGCCATCAGGGTGACGGTGCGCGCAGAGACTTCCGGCGCGAGCGCGGCGATAGGTATATGCCGCCGTCCGTCGAACAGCAGGTCGCAGTGGATTTCGTCGGAGCAGATGACCAGATCGTGCCGGGCGCAGCTTTCCGCCAGGCGCTCCAACTCGCGGCGGCTGTATACGCGCCCGACCGGGTTGTGCGGGTTGCAGAGCAAAAACAGGCGGGTGCGCGGCGTGATGGCTGCCTCAAAACGGTCGTCATCCAGCTCGTAATGCAGCAAACGCCCGCTGCTGCCGACGGCCAGTTCGGCCAGGTCGGCGGTTTTGCCAAAGTTCCCCGGCGCGGTCAAAAAAGGCGGGTAAACCGGCGTTTGCATCAGCACGCCGTCGCCCGGCTCGCCAAAAGCGCGGCAGGCCACATTGAGCGCGCAGACGATGCCGGGCAGGAACAGAATTTCGTCCGGCTGAACCTGCCAGCCGTACAGCCGCGCCAGCCGCTCGCAGATCACCGTTTTCAGTTCTTTGGGGTTGAACTCGTAGCCGAATACGCCGTGTTCGATGCGGCGGTGCAGCGCCTGGATGACCGGTTCGGGCGAGCGGAAGTCCATATCCGCCACCCACAGCGGCAGCACGTCCTCGTCGTACCATTCCCATTTGGCGCTGCCGGTTCCGCGCCGCTCGATCTGTTCGTCGAAGTTGTAGGTCATGTCGTTTGTGCCTCAGGAGTCGTATAGGGGCAGGTCAGTGACCCGCCCCATCAAGTGTAGACAACCCGTTATGCGTTCGCAACGTTATGGTCTGGTGGAATCACTCAAGGATGATTTCCCAATCCTCACTTGTTAACCCAACAAGCGACGCGAGTCTGTCGCAAAAATTGATTACATGTAGTGACCCCAAAAAGTTGGACACCAAATCGGCTTAGCTTATTTTAACACCGGTACAGGCTGGTTGGCCCACCAGTCCGCTTCATATTCGGCAGG
>QUBZ01000117.1 GCA_014338005.1 Chloroflexota bacterium
CCCTCAGGTCCACCAAAACGAAATTCAAACCCAAAACCACCCATCATCGGGTGGTTTTGCGCTTAAGTGGTTAGGAAGACGCAATAGAAACATGTTGGTTGCAGTTCGAAGCTTGTCGGAGATAACCGACAGATAATATAAGCTCCTGAACCACTCAATGACTACTCGGCTCACAAGAAGGCCGCGCTTGAACTATTGGCTTGCTAAACTCTCCAAAAGTAATTTTGAAGCTCCCTGCCTGGAAACCATTTCCTGGTTAAGTAAAACTTCGAACAGGCTCAAAAAGAAATCTATCTGGTACTGACTGATGATGAACTGGATGGATTACGCCCTGCAATTATGGATGCCTATGACCGCGGAACAGCCGTCCACACACTCTTGACAGGCGAAGTGGCGCTGGAGTGTGGAGAAGTTTGTCAAGCTGTATGAGCGCAAGAACGCGCTGGTGGCTGCCGACCTGCTCAATGATCGTGTGCTGCCCTTCTTCGAGCAGCAGGAAGTGCCGCTGCTGCGCATCCTGACAGATCGTGGCACTGAATTCTGCGGTTCATTGCAACATCATGAGTACCAGCTGTACCTGGCGATTGAGAACATTGACCACAGTCGCATGAAGGCCCGTCATCCCCAAACCAATGGCATCTGCGAGCGCTTCCACCGTACCATCCAGGATGAGTTCTACGCCAGCGCCTTCCGCAAGAAGCTGTACAGCAGCATCGAGCAGCTTCAAACCGATTTGGACGAGTGGGTTGAGCAGTACAACCGGGAGCGCACTCACAGTGGCAAGTATTGCTTTGGGCGTACCCCATTGCAGACCTTTCGGGAGACCAAACATTTGGCACAAGCCAAACAATTGGATACGCTCTTTGAGTGGCAAGCACCCAAGTCAGACATCCCCGACAACCAACCATCCGAAGTTGTCGGTTAGGTCGCTTGTGTCAGATGAAATCTTGTCTTTTACAGTTAAGTCACTTGTGTCAGATCATGTCTTGTCTTTTACAGCTAATCGTTAGTGGAGGTCAGGACTGTGACCCCGCCGCAGCGTTCTCACCGTGTCCTGAATACAGGTAGCATTTCACTGTTTGCCGTCCCACCTGCACATCTGGAGGATCCGCCTTGCGGCAGATGTCCATCACCTGAGGGCAGCGGCCGGCAAACTTACACCCGATTCTCCCGTACTCTTTGACTTCCGTTGCGCCCAGCGCAATATGTTTTGCCCAGGACTCGCGCTGCTTGGGAGTCGGTTCAGGAACCGATTCTTTCAACAGCTGGGTATACGGATGGGCAGGCCGGTCCAGGACATCCTCAACCGGACCCGATTCAACGATATAGCCACGCAGCATAATTGCAATCCGGTCGCTGATGTAGTAAGCTGTCGCCAGATCATGCGTGATGTAAATGACGCTCACTTGTTGTTCGTCGCGCAGCTTTTGGAACAGGTTCACAATCTCCATCCGCAGGGATGCATCAACCATCGAAACCGGCTCGTCGGCGAGGATCAGCCTGGGCTTTGAGATTAGCGCCCGCGCCACCGACACACGTTGGATTTGCCCACCGGAAAGTTCGTGCGGATAACGCTGCCTCACTTCATCGAGCGACAGCCCCACATTACGAAGCGCATTATCGACAACCTCAGCCGCATCCCGGCGGTTTGACGCCATTCCAAAGTTTATGGCCGTATCCAACAGATACGCCTCTACCCGCCGCAGCGGGTTGAAAGTCTCGAAGGGGTTCTGGAAAACCGGTTGGACTTTCTTTATGAACTCGGTGAACTCGGATCGTTTACGGATGGTGGACAGATCGCGGCCTTCAAACAATACTTTGCCCTTCGTGGGTTCAAGATCGCGCAGCAGCAAACGAGAGAGCGTGGTTTTGCCGCTGCCGCTTTCGCCGGCGAGGGTGAATATTTCTGGTTTATCACTCTCCAAAGAGAAGGAAGCATCATTAACCGCCGTGAGAAGTGTGCCGCCCACCAGTCCACCGATATGAAATTCAACCGTCACATGCTGGACATCCAGCAGTTTTCCGTTTGTGCTCACAGAGCGCCCTCCTCGACCAGGTGGCAGGCCACGCGATGACGTTCTTTTACCGAGATTAAATCAGGTACTTTGGTCCGGCACACATCCATCACATATGGGCAGCGAGGGTGGAACCGGCAGCCGCCCGGAGGGTCGGCCAGGTTTGGCGGTGCGCCCTTCAGGCTCGCCTTCGTTGATTTTTCGCCAATCATCGGCAGCGAATGGATCAGGTGCTGAGTATATGGGTGGAGCGGCGCATCGAAGATAGTCTCCGTTGGCGCTTCCTCGGCAATCCGGCCCGCGTACATAATCATCACCCGATCAGCCACGTTAGCGTGTACAGCCATATCGTGCGTTACCAGGAGAACCGTATTGCCGCTCGTGGTCTGGATTTCCCTAATCATTTGCAGGACACCGCGCTGCACGACAACATCCAGCGCAGTGGTGGGTTCATCCGCAATAATCAGGGCGGGCTGAAACACGGTCGCCAGAGCGATTGCCACCCGCTGGCGCATACCACCGGAAAGCTGGTGCGGATAAGCGTTGAGTACATCGGTTGGGAGTCCCAGTCGGTTGACATGGGCGCGCGTTTGTTCAAGAAATTTCTTCTTATCTGTAATGCGCTCGTGTGTATCAACAATATCCCTGAAAGTCTCAATCACCTTACGCACCGGGTTGAGGACGCTCATGGAACCCTGCATCACATACGAGATTTCCTTCCAGCGGACGTTCTGGCGGAGTTCATCCTGCGAGATGTGCAGCATATCAACTTTATAGTCGTTAAAGTTATAGTTGACACTCCCTTCAAGCACCTTTAAGGGGGGTTTAGTATTTCCTGAGATCACTTTGATGAGGGTGGTTTTGCCACAGCTTGACTCGCCGGCCACGCCATAAATCTCATTCGGAAGGAGGTCAAAAGAAACCCCGTCAACAGCCTGTACAGTCCGGGAGATGCCGTAGACCTCAGTCCGGTAATACGCACGGAGATTTTTTACGCTTAACAGGGTCACGGTTATCCTCCAATCAAGCGCAGGCGGGTCCGCGGATCGATGAATTCGTTGATGCTCGTGAAGAGCAAGTACAGTCCGAGGAACAGGACAATAGTCACCAGCGCCGGGGCAGCGATCCACCACCACACCCCCGCCACCAATGCCCCGTGTTGGTTAGCCCAAAAGAGCGCGGTCCCAAGGGTAGGGGTGGTCAAATCCGAAAGTCCAAGAACACTCAAGGTGACTTCCATCCCAATTGACCACAGGATATTGTTAATGGTGGTGGCAAACACAATTGGCAGCACGAAGGGAAGGTGCTCGTTGATGGTGATCCAGAAGGCGCTCGTTCCAGAATAAACTGCGGTGCGTGTGAACGAACGCTCCTTCAGGCTGAGTACCTGGGAACGAATCAGACGGGCGTCAAACGGCCAGCCGAAAAGCCCCAGGATGACCGCCAGATAAAACAGGTTCATCCTGTCGCGCAGCAAAAAACCCAACAAGATCAGGATGGGCAGCAGGGGTAAAACCACGAAGGTGTCATTAAGCGACATCAGCACCCGGTCGAGCCATCCGCCCCGGTATCCGGCGGTGAGGCCGATGAGAATTGCAATTATACGCGAGATGATCGCGGTCAGCACCCCCAGGAAAAGGGAATTGCGTACGGCAAAGGTCAACCACCAGAAGAGGTCCTGTCCCCGGGAGGTCGTGCCGAAAAGGTGTTCCTGCGATGGCGGAAGGTCCCACGGCACCACAAAGGACTTGCCCGGATCATAAGGAGAGTTGTAGGACAGCAGAATCATCGCTGCCACACCTCCCAACAAAATGACAGCCAGACGGAAGCGGCCATCATATCTGAGGAGATCACGTAAAACTCCAAACATTGTTCCTCTCCTACTGGTAGCGCACGCGCGGGTCGAACAGCGGGTAGAGTAAATCCATGAGGAAAACGGCGACAGCAACCCCGATGATCGAATAAATGGTGATGCCCATAATCATGGAGTAATCGTTACTGTAGATCGCCCTTATGGCTAGACTGCCAATCCCGGGGTAGCCAAAAACGACCTCCATGATGAGGGCGCCGCTGAAGACCGTTCCAAGCACCATAGCCAGTGCCGTGAACTGCGGCAGTATGGCGGTGCGTATAATGTAATGGATGAGGATCCTGTTCTTACTCAGTCCAGCGGTTTCGACATACACCACATAGTCTTCAGAGATAATGTTGGAGGTAAGGGATTTCATGCCGACAAACCACCCCCCAAATCCAACCAGGATCAGAGTAGCTGCCGGGAGTACGGCATGTTCGAGGTTTTTTAAGATAAACTCAAGGGAGGACCAATCAGGACGGGTCCCTATCGGGTAGGCCCCGCTGAATGGGAAGATCGGGATGAAATACGAAAACGTCACGAGCAGAACGATAGCCACGATGTAGTACGGAATCGATCGAACCACCTGGCCCAGCACTTCAATCACCTTCAAGGCTTTATTTTTAGGATAGTAGCTGGACATGGCCCCGAAAAGGTTGCCGAATATGAATGAGATAATCACCGCGGGGATCAACAACCTAAGGGTGTACGGCAAGGCCTGGCCGATCATCTTGGAAACCGGAGTCGGGAAATTATCGAGCGAAGGGCCAAGGTCGCCCCGGAGCAAACGCCCCCAAAACGTGAAATACTGCTCGACCGGACTGCCTGACAGCCCGTACAGGTCGGTCAGAGCGGCACGCATTGATTCGATAGATGCCGGGTCGAGGGAGCTGCCCATCGCCATCATCGTGGATATCTGCGCTTCTACCGGGTCAGTGGGAGCGAGCCTGGGAATGATATACGTGACCGTGATCCCGACAAAAATGATCGTTAGAAACTGAATGATTCGCGGAATCAAATACTTAAGGATAAATTTTCGCATTGGGACTATTTCCTTTTGAAAAAACCTCCACCGCGATCGCCGGTGAAGACAACCGCAGTGGAGGAATAATGTGTTGTTACTGCTGGCTTGCCTCGATTACTGCATTCAATTCCTTAGCACCAACCTCATGATCAGCGCCACTCACGGCGAGGCTATGCCATCTTGGGCTTGATCTTGACGAACATATACTTGGTATTGCCCCAGTTCGGCACCGGATCCGTATAGGGATCATCAATAGACGGATACCCCTCGAAGTAGGTGGTGTCCATAGTCGTGAAGACATTGTAGGCCATAAGCGGCGTAATTGGCATTTCCTGGGCGGCGAGCTTGCAGAACTCCAGCCCCAGCTCGACACCCCGCGGGTCGTCAAAGGCAATCGTTTCGATTCCTTCAATGATCCTGTCGAGTTCGGGGTTCTTCCAGCGCATACTGTTGCTGCCGGCAGAGGGTGCGCCGCTCGGGACGTACAACCTTGAGTGCCAGTACTGGAGGAAGAAGAACAGGTCGGGATGACCACCCCAGGTCTCAATCGTCCAGGCCAGGTTGGCGGTGTACTCACCGCTGCTCATGATGGGCCAAGGGTTCGCCTGCGAATCGAGGCTGGTATCAATGCCGAAAGTCGTCCAGTTCTCGACGATCATGGCAGCCGCCCGGTTCATGGTTGGGTTTGATTCGGGATTCATGCTCATCAGCGGCACCCTGAACGGCGAGCCATCGGGCAGCGCCCACTTGCCGTTGACCTTCCGCATACCGGCATCCAGCATTAGCTGTTCAGCCGCCTGGAGATCATATTTCCACCAACCGGCTCCAATATACTGCTTGATAATGGCGGGATCGGTCGGCACCAGATCGCCCAGGCTTGGGCGAGCCAAATCAGCAATCCGTTGGGCAGCGGTTGGGTCGTAAGGTTTGTAGTCCTCCCCGCCAACTTTGATGGTGAAGTCATTCAACCAGGGTTCCAGCGGCTCGTGATAGTACTGGGGGTACATACCAGTCGGTGGGACGTGAATGGCAGAGATGGTTGCCGCGCCTCTGTAAGATGCCAGGGCAACCTGGGCGATATCAATCGCCAGGGTCAGCGCCCAGCGGACTTCTCGCTTGTCCAGTCCGGGTTTTTCGTTGTTGTAAATGACAGCCGGGAGGGTGGGATCAGGATGCGCCCAGGGGAACGAAGGGAACCAGCCGACCGAGGTCGGGTTTTCCCGGGCCAGGGTAATACGGCCTTCGGGAGTGATGTCATGGATCACATCCAGTTGGTGTGCCAACTGGGCGAGAACGCGCTTGTCGCTTGGGCCTGGATCAATGTACATGGCGTACTTCACAGACACCTCGCCAAGGCGAGCGACCGAGGTCCGCTGCCAGTCTTCGCGGCGCTCCCACAGATACCATTTTCCGTTCGGATCAAAATCTCTGAGCTTGTAGGCACCCAGGCTGACCGGAGGATTGAATGTGAACGCTACCGGGTCATCCACCTGTTCCCAGATGTGCTTGGGCATGATGTAGAGGGCGCCCCAGCGCACGGTGAAGGCAGCATGGAAGCGCGAGTTGGGTTTTTTCAGGTAGAAGACAACGGTATATCTGTCGGGCTGTTCCATATGGTCGACGTTGCTTTCGAACAGGCCCTGATTCCCCATTCCGGGTGTGTTCTTTATGAGATCAACGGTATAGTACAGGTCATCCCCTGAAAACTCGACGCCATCGCTCCAGTAGAGGCCCTCGCGCAGCTTGACGGTCATCTGGGTGAAGTCGTCATTGTAGATCGGCGGCTCGGCTGCCAGGGCATTATCCCATACGCCGTCGACTCCCGCATCCGGGTCAATGTACCACAGCGCATCCAGGGCCAGCTGCTGGAGGCCGCTTACCCAGACGGCGCTGTAGCCGCTCCGCCAGCGGTTGAAGTCGTCTGCCGGCTGCACCGTCCCGGATGGGTTCTCCAGGATCAGGCACTGATTCCTGGGCACGCCTGGCGCAACTTCCTCCTCTCCCTGGGCAGCTAACAGAGCTTCTGGTATCTCACCCAGCAGCGGCGGGGTCAGGGCAGTTACAGCGGTGAATGCGGCAGCCTGCTTCAGGAAATCACGTCTTGTTAATGTATACTTTTTCATTCTTTTCCTCCAGAATAAACAAGACAGTCCTTTAAGGTGAACTAAATACCTATCCGTAAACCGAACTGAGAGTTGGATAAAGATGGTATATCTATAAGAGATTGAAGTCGCCAAACACCAATCAAAGCAGATATGCCATGAGCGAAAAGCTTAGCGAGAAACCGAAAACGTTGATTACTTTCGGGTACGTTGGTGCAAGAAAGCCGATAACTGGTTGGGTTTCGTTCAACTCCCCTGCGCTCACATTCTCCTCACATTCTCATGGATATGACCGTTTACGGATAAGGTACTAAGCGAACAGAGACAGTCAGGCGTTGCCGGTTGGGCGCAGTCTGTCTCGCCGGTGGACTCTCCTAAATTCCGAACTCTCACCTTTTTCCTGATATGCATTTGCATCAGGCGAGAGCACTGACGAGCACCGTAACTGAGTGTGGTTCAAACGTATAAACGAAGCTGTTCCTTTCTACTCTCAGATCGGTCTTAAAAACACTTACCCTGTCAGGGTGATCGAATGAGTTTTCAGCCTGGATGTCCGGGCCGTTAACCACATGCACCTGAACGGGGCCAGCGAACTGGCCGCTGTCGAGCGTGATCCTGGTTTCAAGGGCATCGTGTTCGCTGCGGTTGACGACGTAAACCGACAGTGATTTTTTCTCTTCGTCCAGCGCAGCGGCTACGTCCAGCAGCCGCAGCCCGCTGTAACTGCCGCCGGAGAAGGTTTCACTCTCCCAGAAGGCGTCGAGCGCAATATTGCCGCACGTGCGGCTGTAGACCTCGAACGGGTGAAAGATCGTTTGGAGGAACAGGCCGGTCGGGTTGGTGATGATGGGAGCGATCACGTTAACGATCTGGGCGATGTTAGCCATTTTCACCATCTGTGCATGGCGGATAAAGGCATTAAAATGCATCGCCACTACCAGGGCATCTTCCAGGTTGTAGGTTTCTTCCAGGTTCTTGTGTTCTTCTACCGTCGCGCCGCGCGCTCGGTACCAGACATTCCATTCATCTACGGCAATCGCAATCGGTTTGTGGATGTTGCGCTGCAGCTTCATCGCACGGATCAGGCCTTCGACAACGCTGAGGCGCTCCTCCACCAACTCGGAAGCGGTCATATAGGCTGCGAAATCATTGTCCGGGTTGCCGACATACCAATGAATAGCGAGATAGTCAATATAATCAGCCGCCTGGTCAAGCAGCAGATTGGTACGTTCAACAAATTCAGTGCGCCAGTTGGAAATTGCTGAAGCCAGAAGCTTGATTGATGGATCCACCCAGCGCATGACCTTGGCAAATTCCTTGTAGGCACGGGCGTATTCCTGCGGAGTCTTGTAGCCGATCTGCCATTCGCCATCAACCTCGTTACCGATACCCCAGTACTTGATGTTATGAGGCGCGTCGAAACCATGCTGGCGGCGCAGATTGGCGAGCGCCGTATTCTGTGCGCCATTGCAGTATTCCACCCAATCGCGGGCCTCGCGCATATCGCCGTCGCCACAATTGACGACAATATACGGCTCGGAATTAATTTTGCGGCAGAATTTTACAAATTCGTTGGTGCCAAAGAGGTTAGGTTCAATTGTTCCCCAGGCCAGCTCAGGCCGCGCCGGGCGGGTTTCAACGGGTCCCACACCATCTATCCAGCGGTAGCCAGAGACGAAATTGCCGCCAGGATACCGCATGACCGGCATTTTCAGGCGGCGCAGCGCATCGAGGACATCAGTTCGCAGGCCATCCTCGTCCGCCAGGGGTGAACCGGGATCGTAGATTCCGCCATATATGCAGCGACCCAGATGTTCGGCGAATCCTCCGAACAAATTGTGGTCAATCAAGCCTGAACGACGGTCGAGATCAATCTTAATTGTATTCATGGAACGTAATCTGCCCAACAGGCGGCGTAAATACACACCGGGCAGCCCTCTGTCAGACATATTTCGGGGTTTTTTGATCTGAAACAGTTGGGTACAATAATATTCTTACATATGCTACACAAGTGTTCACTAAACAAATGGGAATTCATTTTAGAAAATATCCAATTTATGTCATGCATTTTGGGCACTCATATGCATGAAATAACACTTTACACGTTATTTTACGGTGTTCGGGCTGGCTTGTCAACCAACTTGAACACTGATACAATAGCATTTGTTTAGTAAACAAAAGGAGATGCGACGTTGGGTAAAGCGAAACCGACCATGCGCAAGATTGCCGAAGCCGCCCAAGTTTCGCCAACGACGGTGTGGATGGTGATACATAACAAGCCGGGCATTGCACCGCAGACCGTCCAACGTGTATGGGCCACAATTGCTGATCTCGGTTACAAGTTAAAACCAACTGCCAATGGCGGTCAGGCCGAATCCGTCGGGCTGTTGATCGAGCAATATTCCGTGCCTGTGATTAGCGACGTTTTCTATGGTGAAATCATCCGAGGCTTCCAGACCGAGGCCGAGCGCCTGGGCTATCATGTTGTGCTGTCTATGTTCGACCGCTCAACGGGCAATATTGACCTACTCAAGCGAGGGCTTGTCCAGAAAGTATCCGGGTTTGTTGTTGCCAACGATGGAGATATTACGCCCGAAATGGTCATCCAGTTGGAAAGCCTGAGTGTCCCCATAGTCCTGGTCGAAAACCACATTGATGAACAGCGGCTTCCCTGTGTGGTGGGGGACAATTTCATGGCCGGGTATCAGATCACCCGGCATCTGCTCAAGCTCGGCCACCGCCAAATTGCCCTGCTGAGAGGCCCGACGAAGTATAGCAGCCTGGTAGACCGCCTTCGGGGTTGTATGGCTGCCCTGGCAGAAGCCGGTCTGCTTATCCCGGCAAAATGGATGCCGAAGCCCGTTTCCGGTCATCCCCTCAAAGGGTATGTCCAGATGAAGGAAATCCTTGAACAGGGAGAGCATCCGACAGCAGTGATTGCGATCAGCGATAAAACTGCCTTCGGAGCAATGGAAGCCATCCGTGAGGCTGGCCTGAGAATCCCGGATGATGTGGCCGTTGCGAGTATTGACAACACGCTGGAAAGTGCTTACACACGCCCACCCCTGACAACGGTGAACATCCCCAAATATGAGATGGGTGTCCTGGCACTCCAAAAACTTCACCGCCTCATTCAAGGCGAAGATACGATTCCCGTTAAGACGATTGTCTACAGTGAGCTGATCGTCCGGGAGTCGTGCGGGGCTGCTGTTCTGCAATCCAAACGATGAGTCAGCGCAGTCCAAATCGGAACCATTTCGCATGTTGTCTCGTAGGATAATTGGGAATCATCTCAGTTTCTAAAACCATTGGACTGTGGGTCAGCCGGGTCTTACGACGGTTGATAATCCTGATGAGCGCCGATGAGCAGCTCAAAAGGGCTAAAAACCGCTGGATGGCTTCGTCCACCTATCCTCTGCCTGAAACCCTCTGCCGCCGGCTGTCGTGACGCTCTTACTGCCTCACACTACAGCGGCAGCCCATCCAGCCAGTTCTCAATTACGCGGCGGGTGGCGTCCGGCGCGGTCTGCGGGAACAGGTGGCTGTGACCGGGGATTTCGGCGTAGGCGGCGTCCGGCAGCAGCGCCCGAATCAACGCGGCTGCACCCGGCAGCAGCGTATCGCTGTTTGCGCCGCGCACGATCAGCACCGGCAGTTGGCCGCGCAGCCGGGGTAAATCCGCCCAGGTGCCGGTATACACGGCGCTAAAGTAATAGGCTTCCCATTCCGGCGGCCAGGCCAGTTCCAGACCACCGCCGGCTGCCGGGCGCGTGCCGTGTTCGACATACAGGCGCAGCGCCGCGTCTGTCCAGTCCAGGAACAGCGTTTTCGTCCTGAAATAAACAAAGGCTTCTTCAACATCGGAAAAAAAACGGCGGCGGCGCAGCGCCCCTTGCACCAGCGGGAATGCGCCGAGGCCGCCGTTGGCGCGCATCTCGTCTATTGCCTGCATGGCGGGCGGCGGCAGGATGGTGGGGTCGAGCAGGCACAGCGCCCGGAAGCGCCGGGGTTCGGCCAGCGCCGCCAGCAGCGACGCCACCCCGCCGAAAGAATGCCCGACCGCGATCACGTCCGTCAGGCTGTGCCGCGCCATGCCGGCCAGCAGGTCGTCGGCCAGCATCCGCCAGTCGGTCGCGCGCTCCGGTGGGTTTTCGCCGGGCCACAGCGCGCGCGGCGGCAGGCAGACCAGCCGGCAGCGGTCGGCCAGGGGTTTCAGCAGCGGCGTATAGGTCTGCGGCGGGAAACCGTTGGCGACCGCCAGATGCAGCAGCGGCCCTGCGCCGCCAAATTCAAGCAGCGGGTACGTCATATGCTCACGCCTCGCCCTGTATCGCTTCGGCCACCCAGTTGATGCCTTCCTCCCGGTCATTAAACAGGCGAATTTCCAGGTTCGGCTGGAGGCGGTTGTTATTGTGCTGCACGAAAAATTCGCCGATGGGCTGCAAAACGCCGATGCGCGGCACGATGGCGGCCACACGCCCGGTCGCGTCGGGATAGGCGGCGGCGACTTCTTTCAAACGCTGGTTGGCTAACGACGTAAAAATCAAAAACTGAGTCTGGCTGACATCGTAAACCATAAAACGGTCGGTCGTCTGGTGCGTTTCCAGATACGCCTTCAGCATCGCCATCCAGGTATCCAGCATTTGAGCGGTGAGGTGAGATTTAAACGTAAAAATAAGCATTCTGCCATTGTACCGGCGTTCGACCTCCAGGCCGGGTACGGGCGTTTCGATTGGCGGGTTGGGCTGTTCAGACATATTCCTACCCTGTTTTTGTACATCTATTTTAAGTATCCATACTACACTATTTTACGCCGGCTGTAACCCGGTTTTTAGTTCCGGGCTGACGACGGCGGATTTACAAACAGAAAATTAACATATATGAAACATTCATGAAAACTTAAGGCTACAGTCCTATCGCAATGGTTTCCGGCGCGGTTTCGGGTTATGATGAAGTTATAGCGCGCAGCGGAGGGAATGAAGGAACGGACAATGGCCGCCAACACCGATACGAAAATTCAGGTCTTTAAAACGCAGGTGCAGGAAAAAATCCAAAAGCTGCTGGCGGAGTTCTCCGCCGGTTCGATCAGCCGCGAGCAGTTCCACGCCATTTACGAGCGGTATACCGGCCAGCTGACGCTGGCGGAGATGGCGCTCCAAAGCGCAAAACCGGACAGCGTGATGGGCGTGGTCGAAACCGGCCCGTCCACCATCGCCATCCGGGAAGCCCACATGGGCAAGGCTGTCGGCATGGTCATTTACAACAACCGCACCGGCACGCTGCTGGAAACACTGGGCGACTTCGACGTGCCGCCCGCCAAACTGGCCCCGATTTTGAACGATTTTACCATGCTGATGGAAAGCGGGCGGTTGATCGAGCGCGAGGTGCGCGCCATCGGCCCCAAACAATGGCTGCTGTTTGCCGCCGGCACATTCACGACGGTGGTGACGCTGTTCCGCAACGAACCTTCCGAACTGCAAATGCGCGAGATCGAACGCCTGCATCACGATTTCGAGCAGGCCAACCGCGCCTTTTTCGGCAAAAGCCACGTAGACTCCAGCAAGCTGGCGTATCCGTTCCTGGTGTTCGTGCAGAAAAAAATCCGCCAGGCATAAAACCTGCCGGGATGGCTCTCACAGGGCGCGCTCATAATCAGCCGCGCCCTTTTTGTTTTCCGGCCCTGGGTGTTTATCCCCCGCCGGGGCGGCCCAATACGAAGGCCAGCCCGTCATAGGGCGGGCAGCTTGCGGGGATGACCAGCGTCAGGCCGGCGTACAGCAGGTTCGCATTCGCCAGGTTGTTGTACTGGGCAATGCAGGCCGCCTGTTTATCGAACGACGCGCCGATCAAATCCAGCACGTCGCGCGGCTGCACCACATAAACCTGATCGCCCGGCCCGGCGGGCGCGCCGCCGCCGCCCTGTCCCAGTTCGACGTTCACGTTCGCCCCGGCTGCTGCCAGCGGGTTCACCAGCGGCGGATACTGGCCGTAAGCCGGCGCGTCGGCGGGAATAACCAGCGTATCACCGGCCATCAATTTGCCGGGGTTGGTCAGGCCGTTGACGGCTTGCAGCGAAATCACCGAGACGTTAAATGCCTGCCCGATGGTATCCAGGGTATCGCCGCGTTTGACGGTGTAAATCTGGTCGTCCGGCCCGGCCTGGGCGGATGGATGGCCTTCATCACCGCCGCCACCCTGTCCGGGTGCTTCCGGCTGGCCGGCATCGCGCGGGTTGGCGACGAAGGCGTAACCGCTGTAACGCGGGCAGTCAAAGCTGATGAGCAGCACCTGGCCGGCACTGAGTTTATTGGGATTGCTCAAATCATTGGTTTTCGCCAGGCAGTCCGTATCCACGTCATAAGCAGCGGCGATCAGGTCAAGCACATCGCCGGTTTGGACGGTGTAGGTGTTGGTACCGCCCTGGGCCGAAACGATCAGCGTGGCGGTCAGCAGCAGCGCCAGCAGCACCGGCAGCAAAAACTTCACTCGGTTCATGGTGAACCCTCCCGCGTATCGCCTGAGCGACTTTGTATAAATGCATTATAGAGGGAAAATTGAAACGGCGACAATAGGAACACCGGCTATTCATCGTTTCAGTTCCGTCTGAATATGCTATCCTTAAAGACACGGGCGAACCCTCTGTTTCTTGGGGGAATGCTGTTTCCGTACTGCGGTAAACTGAAATCTGAATAACCTTCACAAAGGTGTCAATAGTCAACGACCAGCGGCTAAAGCTGCTGGCTTGTCCCTGGCGCGACCGTCGCAGCATTGTTGGGTCTGCGTTGTTCAGCGACGGCCTCCGAGACATTAGG
>QUBZ01000212.1 GCA_014338005.1 Chloroflexota bacterium
CCCGCCGGCGGGGGCAGCTTCCGCTTTCTGGGGCGTGTCCGGCGGTTTTTGCGGCGTCTCCCCCGGTTTTGCTGCCGGTTCGGGCGTCCTGCCGCCCGGCAGCCGCAGCCCGCCCAGGCGGCTGCCCAGGCCGCCGGGGCGCGCCGGTTCGTCCGGTTTGGGTTTCGCATCTGCCGGCGGAGGCTGCACCGGAACGGTTAACGATTCCGCGCCGGTCAGTTCGCCGCTGTTAAAAGCTGAAATTGTGCGCCCGCCGATGGTGATGGGGATGTTGCGCTCCGGTCGCGGCGCTTCCGGCAGGGCGGGCGCGCCAGGGGCTTGAGCGGCCACCGGCAGCGCGGGCGGCGTTCCGGCGGGCAGTGCCTCCGGCGGCGGGGCGGCCACGCTGATCTGAGGAGCCGCCTGCTGCGCGGCCAGCGCCTTGGCCGCTGCTTCAGCCGCGCGCGCCTGGGCGCGGTGCTGGCGAGCGTCCTGGAAGCTGCGCCCCGCGCTGATGAAAAAGGCCGCCAGCTGGTAAAAACTTACGTCGGCGGTCAGCATAATGCTGACGATCAACCAGCCGAGCGCCACGAAAAACGCGCCGATTTCGGTGATGTTCGACACCATCAGGAAGTACAACTGCGCGCCCAGCCAGCCGCCGCCCCGGCCAAATGTCCAGGACAGCTCCAGCTGCACGCGAAGCTGGTTGAGGTTGGAAACGCCTTCGTAGCTGAAGGCATCTATAAACTGGAGCAGAATCAAAATGCCCAGATACAGCATGACCATGCCGACGATTCGCATCCGCTCCACCACCGGCGCTTCGTCCCCGAAGTGGCGGGCGATCAGCCAGACACCGATTGCCAGCATCACCAGCGGTATGGCGACCGCGCCCCAACCAAGCAGGTTGGCGAGGAAGGTGTTCACGGCCTCCGTCAGCGCGCCTTTGGTGGTCGAAAGCGAGCTAAAAAATAACGCCAGCGACCCTAACACCAGGAAAACGCCCAGGATGTCCAGTTTATTATCCAGCGACAGCCCCGCGCCCTGTTCGACTTTCGGCGCTTTGCTCTGGCGCGGTTTGGGCGCGGGTTTTTTATCGTCTTTTTTGCCGCCCTGGAGGAAGCCGAACAGTCCCTTACGCGGGGCGGGTTTGGCCGCCGCGCCGCTGCCGGCGCTGCCAAGCGGACGGCTGGCCGCGCTGCCAAAACGCGGGGCGCTTGCAGAAGACGATGGGGGAGAGGAGGCCGGTTTGCCAAACGGCGAACTGCTGCCGGAACTCGGCGGTGAAGCCGGCCGGCCATAGGGCGAACTGCTGGCGGACGATGGCGGCGCAGCCGGTTTTTTATCGCCGGATTTGCCGAAAGGCAGCCTGCCCAGCACGCCGCCGCTTTTCTGATCGCCTTTGGGCGCGGCGGGGCGGGCAGACGGGCCGGCATCTTTGCCCCGGTTCGTCAGGACGGACGTGAACCGCCCCAGACCGCCTTTGCCGGAATCGCCGGTTTTGTTGTCTTTCTTGTCTTTATCGCCGCCGATGCGCGAGGTCAGGCCGCCCAATAATTTGCCACCCGGCGCAGGTTTGGCCGGTTCATCTTTTTTCGGCGGACTGCCGGCAGGCGGCGAACTGCTGCCGCTGCCGAATGGCCGCGCGCCGGATGCCCCGCTGGACGGCGGGGGCGAACTGCTGCCGCTACCGAACGGTCGCGCGCCGGATGCCCCACTGGACGGCGGGGGCGAACTGCTGCCG
>QUBZ01000118.1 GCA_014338005.1 Chloroflexota bacterium
TACATTGCCTTGTGTGAATTCCGTCGTAATCTGAAGCGCGTCTCGCCCGCTTTCATTGCTGATTTGGTTGCCTTTCACTCTTTTTACCCATGAGCCTCAAAGTTATACCGATACGCTGGAACAGCGCGTAGCCGAACGCACCGCCGAACTTTCGCAGGCCAAAGAACGGGTCGAAGCCATCCTGAACACCGCCAGCGATGCCATCGTCCTGGTCAGCGCGCACGGCGTCATTGAGCAGGTTAACCCGGCCTTCAGCGAGCTTTTCGGGTATACCATCGAGAGCATTTTCCGCAAGCCGTTTACAGGTCTTTTTGACGGCGAAGGGCCGCAGGTCATGGGCAAGGCGCTTGCTCAGGTTTTGACTGAAAATCGCATGGCGCAGTGCGAGCTGCAAGCCCGGCATCAGGATGGCCGCACCTTCACCGTTGATGCGGTGCTGTCCCCGGTAACCGCTTCGACGCGCGGCCACCGCCTGGCGGTATGCAGCATCCGGGACATCACCCGGCGCAAGCAAATGGAGATGGAACTGGTTAAGGCTTTGGAGCGCGAACGCGAACTGAGCGAGATGAAATCGCAGTTCACCACCACCGTTTCGCACGAATTTCGCACCCCGCTGGCGATCATCCAATCGTCCGCCGACATGCTTAAACTATATGGCGACCGCCTGCCAGAAGCCCGCAAGCTGGAACACCTGAACGCCATCCAGACCAACGTTAAACACCTGGCCGATATGCTGGACGACACGTTGATGATCGGCAAGGCGCAAACGGTCGGCCTCAGCTTTTTCCCGGAGACAATCAACCTGTATGAACTGTGCCAGCGGGCAGTTGAAAGCTTCTGGAAAACCTTTGAGGCTTCGCAAACACTTGAGCTTAACAGTGATGACTGCGTGCTGGTGGTTGCCGATCCCCGGCTGATGCGCCAGATGGTGAACAACCTGCTCTCCAATGCCATCAAATACTCGCCGCCCGGCAGCCCCATCCGGTTCATGCTCCGGTGCGATGATACAAATGTCTATATCACGGTTGAGGATTCGGGCATCGGCATCCCGGCTGAGGAACAGGAACGCATCTTTCAGATGTTTTACCGCGCTTCCAATACCGGGCATATTTCCGGCGTTGGCCTGGGGCTGACAATTGTGCAGGAAGTTGTCCGGCTGCATGGGGGGCATATTGAGGTGAAAAGCGCCCTCAACGCCGGAACAAGCATCACCGTGACCTTTCCCCGCACCGCAAATCTGAAAAAAGAATAAATAATTTGTTTCCTTAAACCCAGAATCTTCACTGAAGGTTATAATTTGCTTATAGGCGATAATCAACCCGGCGCTGCATCGCCGAGAGGAAGTTTGGCATGGCAACCATTTTAATCGTTGATGACCAGGCCGTGACCCGGCGTGTTTTAAGTTTAACCCTGCGGAATGAAGGCTACGACATTATAACCGCCGAGGACGGCCTTGATGCGCTGTCCCGGTTGGAAGAAGCGCCGGTTGACCTGGTACTGCTGGATATCACCATGCCGCGCATGGACGGCCTGGCGCTGCTGCACACCCTACGCAGCGACGAACGTCATGCCGCCCTGCCCGTGATTATGCTGACCGCCAACGGCCAGGATTCGACGCGCAAGGCGGCGCTGTCCATCGGCGCGGATGGCTTTTTGACCAAACCGACCAGCTCGCAAGAACTGATCGAAACCGTCGGGCGCTTCGTTTACGCCCGGATATAACATCGGCATCCTTATTCTTATGGATAAACGGAAAAGAATGAACCCGACAGACAGTGGAGGCTTTAGCCCACCGGCAGCGGGCTTCAGCCCGCTGTCCACTCAGAATCGGGCATAGTTTAATTGGTTTATCCATTAACTCAGCACTCGGAACTGCTTTTACCCCAACCAGCGTTTGCGGCGTTTGTAGTGTTTAACGTCGCGGTAGCTTTTGCGCTCGCCGGAGGTGTTCAGCCCCAGGTAAAATTCTTTAATGTCCTCGTTTTCGCGGAGATGTTCTGCCGGCCCATCCAGCACGATGCGCCCCTGTTCCATCACATAACCATAGTTCGCCAGCGCCAGCGCCGCCCGCGCGTTCTGCTCCACCAGCAGCACCGACACCTGTTCCTGCGTGTTGATCTCCCGCACGATTTCAAAAATTTCGGCCACCAGCATCGGCGCCAGACCCAGCGACGGCTCGTCCAGCATCATCAGTTTCGGGTGCGCCATCAGCGCCCGACCGATCACCAGCATCTGCCCCTCGCCGCCGGAAAGATACCCGCTCACGCGGCGGTGCAGGCTTTTTAAGCGCGGGAAGTAAGCATAAACGCGCTCCACATCATCTTTAAAAGCGCGCCCGCCCTGGTAGACCATCGCGCCCAGGTGCAGGTTTTCTTCAACGGTCAGGTGGCGGAACAGCGGGCGGCCTTCGATGACCTGCACGATGCCGCGCCGCACGATGTCCTCGGCGTTCATCCGGTCAATGCGTTCGTTATGCCAGGTGATGTTACCCCGCGTCACCTCGCCCAGTTCGCTTTGCAGCAGCCCGCTGATGGCTTTAAGCGTGGTGGATTTGCCCGCGCCGTTAGGGCCCAGCAGTGTCACAATCTGGCCGGGTTCCACCTGGAACGAAATGCCGCGCAGCACCAGGATAACGCTGTTGTAGATCACTTCAATATTATTGACGATGAGCATAGCCGATTCCTGATAACCCCGGCCCCCTCCGGGTATCGAAAGGGGCCAGGGGTGCGGTATGTAGGCGTTTAAGATGACGGCACGTCCGCCCCGCCCGGACGCAGGTCGGGCGCAGGGGAGAACGGCGTCAGGGGGATGATGATCGGGATGAAGGCTTTCGTGCCATCTGGCAGGTCTACCGTCATCGCCTCGTCACCGGAGGCCGCCGGGCCGGTGGCTTCTTTGTTCAGGAAGGCTATCTGAGCGATGCGGTTATCCGGCAAAGCGCGAATCGCGCCGCCCTGATAGTTGAAGTTGTACAGCCCCAGCGGCGAATAATCCATGCTTTCGATGGTAGCTTTGATTTCCGCGCCCGTCACGGCATCCAGGCTGCCCACCCGGTTGACCGTCTGAATATACATTTCGGCGTAGGTGTCCACGATGCCCCAGCCCAGCAGGTAGGCGATATTTTTAGCCGACAGGCTGCGCTGGTTGGCGTCGGCCTGTTCGTTGATGAGGGCGATGCCGGGGTTCTGACGCTCCGTCCACCACAGGAAAGGCATCGAGCCGATCAGACCGTTGACGGCGGGCAGGCCGGTATCCGGGTTCAGCGCCGTGCGGCTGAGCAGGCCGACCGACGTATCCAGCGCCCAGTTTACGCCCGCAATCTGCACTTCACCCTGCAAACCCAGGTCAACGACGGTTTTGGCGACCATGAACGGCCCGCTGGCGAGCGAGTTGGTATACAGGATATTCGCGCCGGCGTCGGTCAGGTTTTGCACATTGGTGGTGATGTCGGTCGCCGTCGGCAGGAAATATTCCGGCGTATCCAGGACGATAACGCCCTGGGCAGCGCAGTAGGCGATGGTTTGCGGCGTGAAGGCGGCTTCGCCGAATGCCCCCGGCCAGCTAATGTAACCGATGGTCGGGTTCGGGAAGCGGTCGGGGTTGGCAGCCACATAATCGCAGAACGAACCGATCTGGTCGGCATACAGCGGGTTGGACGCATACACCCAGCCGGGGGTAGCGGCATCCTCGCCATACAGCCCCTCGACCGAACCGGCGGAGATCAAAGCCGGGATTTCGTCTTCGGCCAGCTGCGACCGCAGCAGTTCTGCGTCGGCGGAGGCATACAGCACGATCACATCCGGTTTAGGGCTGAGCGCCGAGAAGTTGTCATAGGCTGCCTGAGCCTGCGCCCGGTCGCCGCCGGTATCGCGGTAGTGTTCGCCTTCATTGGAAACCAGCGTCGCGCCGCAAATGCCGCCATGCGCGTTGTAGTAGCTCATGGCGTCGGCCAGGCCGGCCAGCAGCGGCTGCGTGATGAACGCATACGACCCGCTCAGGTCGCCCAGGTGATAAATCGGGATGGTCTGGCCGGTCAGATCAACCTCGCACTCCGTGTGCTGGATGAAGTCCGGCAGCGCATCTTGTGCGCCGGCGGGCAGTGCAGCCGCCAGTAAAACAAACAAAAAGATAACCGTTAATTTTCGCATACAGCTAACCCTTTCACTAAGATCACTATTGATAAACGAAACGGTCGGATACAGAACTCAGACATACTTTTGACCAGACACCTTCTCCTTTTGCCGCAAAATTCCTCTCCACCCGGTTTGCGACGGCATCCCGGCGCGGGAACACCGCCACCACATAGGCTAATGTGAAAACGGTCTGATCTTCCAGGCGATCTTAAAAATTTCCCAGTGGTGCGCCAGCCCGCGCGGCGCAAGGATTAAAAAGACGACTAAAATCAGGCCGAATAATAACGGGCTGAGCGCCGAAATGATGTTGATTCGGTCAATGAACGGCAGCAGTTGAGGCAGAACGCCGCCCAGCGCCGGAATAAACCGGTTCGGGATGATCTCCTGGTTTAACACGTTAACGAACGTCACACCGAACAGCGGCCCCAACGAGAAACCCGCCCCGCCGATCACCAGCATGGCTAAAAATTCAATCGAAAGCCCCAGCGTGAATTTGTCCAGCGACAGGCTGTTATCGTTAAAGGCGATCAACACCCCTGCGACGCCGGCATACAGCGCGCTGAGGAAAAAGGCTTGCAGCTTGTAGGCAAAAACGTTGATTCCCAGCAGTTCGGCAGCCAGATCATTATCGCGGATGGAGATGAACGCCCGCCCCACGCGGGTGCGGATGATATTGCGGGCGGCCAGCATCAAAAAGACCGACAGCGGCACGGCGATGTAATAAAAGGCCGACTCGTGCGCGAAGGACAGCGGCCCCAGGGTGGGGACCGGCACTTCCAGCGGGCGCGAGCCGTTGGTCAGGTCGGCCAGCGGATAACGAATTAACCAGGGGATGATAAACTGCGCCGCCAGTGTCGCCATCGCCAGGTAAAAACCCTTCACCCGCAGCGAAGGCAGGCCGAACAGCAGCCCCACCAGCCCGGTAAACAGCGCCGCTGTTGGCAGCGCCGCCCAGAAGGAAAAACCCAACTGCCGCGCCAGAATGGCCGCGCTGTACGCGCCGACCGCCACAAAAGCGGCATGTCCTAGCGAAATCTGCCCCGTGTAACCAACCAGGATATTCAAGCCCTGGACGGCGATCACGAAAATGGCGATTCGCACAATCAGCCCGATCCACGCCTGAGGGATGATGTTCAGCCCCAGCGGGCCGTCCGCCGCCAGCAGCGGAATCACCAGCAGGACGAGAAACAGGCCGTTGGAGAGGATTTTGTCGGTGCGCGTTCGGTTAAGCGAAATATCCTGGCTGTAGGTTACGTCGAACACCCCCGAAGGGCGAATGTTAGCGGACATGGGCGCTGCCTCTGAAGTTCCGAGTTCCGAGTTCCAAGTTCCAAGTTGTGAAATTTAAGCTGCAAGTGTCCATAACAATCATGCGTCTTTCCTACACTTTCGGCTTTCGCCTGGATGCGATATATGTTCGCAATCCGCTTATAATCCGCGCAACCTCAAGAGTTTGTGACATCAATTGGTCAAATTCGCCCTCTTCGAGATAGCCAATGTCATAGGCAACATACAGTTGAGAGCGCACTTCGGCACAGGAGGCTCTGGCAATCATCAAAAAATGGTGAAACTCCTTTGGGCTGTCGCGTTCAAATCCTTCGGCAATATTCGACATGATGGAAACAGCCGCCCGCTGAATTTGTCCCGATAATCCAAAATCCTTCGCAAACGCTTCTTTTCGGGCAGTCTGGTAAATCGCACTGGTTAACACTCTTGCCTTCTGCCATGCGATTAAACCCTCAAATCGTTCAATCTTACTCAAAATGACTTCCTACGCGCTGGACGTATCTTCAACTTGGAACTTGCCAACTCGGAACTTGCCAACTTATTCCTAAATCCGCTCAATGCGTTTTTGCCCGAACAGCCCGTCCGGGCGGACGACCAGCACCGCCATCAGCACAACATAAGGCGCTAACTCGGTTCCGGCCTGCGTGCCGGGGAACAGCAGGTTCGCCCATTCCTGCACCAGCCCGATGATAAGGCCGCCCACCAACGCCCCGCCGATGGACTCCAGCCCGCCCAGCAGCACCGCCGGGAAGGCCAGCAGCGCCAGCAGCGGCATATTCAGCGAGAGGCTGGTCGCGCCGCCTTGCAGCACGCCGGCGGTCATCGCCAGCAGGGCCGCGATGGCCCATGCCACCGCCAGCATCACCCGCACCCGCAGGCCGAGCGTCTGCGCCAGCCGTTGATCTTCCGCCGCGCCGCGCATCGAAAGCCCTACGTTGGTGAACTGGAAAAACAGCACGAAGGCCGCGAAGGCAACCAGCGCCAGCGCGAAGGCGAACAGCAGCTCGGTGCGGATGATGATGATGCCGCCCAGCGTTTCGCGCACGTCAAAGCGAATCGGCTGCGGCAGCCCCAGATCGCCAATCCAAGCGAACACTTGCAGCGGCAGTTCCACGCTGCCCCAGGTAAGCTGGGTTACGCCATGCAGCAGTTCGGAGACGGCCAGCGTCATCAGAACCATCGCAAACAGGGGTTGGCCGATCAGCGGGCGAATCGTGAAACGTTCAATCGCCAGCCCGGCCAGCACCGCGCCGGTGACTGCCCCCGCCAGCGCGCGTACATACTGCCATTCCTGCCCCGGCAGCGCCATCAAAATGGTCAATACGATGGTCGTGACCAGGCCGATCAGCAGGTTACGGGGTTCGCGCAGCGCGCGCCACCCGGCCATGCTCAGGGCCATGACCACCGTCAGCAGCGCCAGCGCGCCCGCCGCCAGCAGCGATACACCCGCGCTGGAAAAGAAGGTGTAAAACACCAGCCCGCCCAGCAGCATCATCCACCCGTGCGCGAAGTTGAACACGCCGGACGCCTTGTTGATGACCACGATACCCAGCGCGATCAGCGCGTACACGCCGCCGACCAGCAGCCCGGTGATCGTACTCTGGATCATACGCGCCGGGCGCTGCTCCAGGATGATCGGCCCCAGCCACAGCAGCAAAAGCAGCAGCACCAGAATACCGGCAGCGGCGGTGAAGTAACGTTTGTGGGTTTCAATAAAAGTCGCCAAAATCATAGTACCTTTAGATTAGTCTAATCTGAATCTCGTCCACGCGGCGCAAGGTCATCTCGGCATATTCCGGCACCAGTTCCAACCCTACAAAATGTCGCCCATGTTCTTTTGCAACCACTGCTGTTGTCCCAGACCCCATGAATGGGTCTAATACCAAATCATCTCTGGTTGTGCCGGCCAGGAGGCAGGTTTCTACTAATTGAGGTGGAAATACCGCGAAATGAGCATCTCGAAATTTACTCAGCGGAATGTTCCACACGGTTCTTTTGTTACGTCCCAGTGGATGAAATGCCTGATCCCATCGCCCACGATGAAGGTTTGAATTACCTTGATTTTTGCCCTTTTCTGGTGTGCCATTTATTTTGCCCAGATGCTTTCGCCCGCCTTTCATCCTGGACTGCTCGGAAAAAGTCACATGTGGTTCCCGTATCGCATCCGCGTTGTAATAGTAGTTAGGCGATTTGGCAAATAGAAATATTGTTTCGTGGTCGGTGGTGGGGCGGTTCGTGACCGAAGATGGCATCGCATTGGGTTTGTGCCAGATAATCTCGCTGCGTAACAACCACCCCGTATCCTTTAACGCCAGGGCCGTTCTCCAAGGAATACCCGCTAGCTGCCCATCACGGTAGGTATCTCCCAAATTCAGCCAGAGGGTTCCATTCGGCTTGAGTACCCGTTTTAATTCGTCGAACAGGGCCACCAACTTCTCAACATATTTCTGCGCGGTTTTTTCGCTTCCGAATTCAAATTCTCGCAATTCGGCGGCTTTTGCATATTGGCGATGCCCCCAATAAGGCGGACTGGTGATGATACACTGAACACACTCTGACGGTAAGTTCTGAGCCTGTGTCCAGCTATCGCCAATAAGCACCGTATCAATGAGTGTTTCAATCTCCGGGGTTTTTAACACGACGACCTTACCTACTGGGCCTGGGGGAAACAGCCTGATCGAACACAGATTCTATAAACTTATTAAAATCATTTTGGGTCACATTGTCAAAAGTTTTGAACTCGCCCGGAGAGATTTCAAAAAGAATAAGATGGTCAACCATCTCCTGTAAATTTTCTGCCTCGCGGCGTGACCAATTCTGGGCAACGATCACAACCACCAGGTAATCCTGAGGGCTTGCGGCACGGGCAGTATTAATCGCTGACAGAATATCCCGGCTGAATAGATGAGAATGCCCACCGCCTTCAGTTTCGCGGGTTTTAATGGCGATTAGAATACGGCGTATCGCCTCACCCTGTTCATCCAGCAAATTGGCGCTGACATCATAACTCTCGTTATGGATAATGACCTGTTTGTCTGGAATTTCAATGCCGCGATAAACACCATATTTTTTATGTCGCTCGAAATATGACTGGATGGCTACAGCCAGCGCGGTTCGGACAATGACCTCTTTCTCATGCCCCCTGATACTACGTCTTGAACCTTCCAGGCGGTCAATTATCGCCTCCCGGACTGCCGCCCAAAAGAAGGTCTTTACGTTTGCGCGATACTGGACGATTAAAGTTGTCAGCACCTCAACCCCAACTTCGAGACGCCTCTTGCCAGACACTTTTGCAATACGCTGAACTAAAGGGGAAAGCCGTTGTTGAGGCGCATCTCGAATTAGCCAAGAGAAAAAATAGTAACATGCCTTCTGATGACTGTAGGTACGCCCGCCACCATCAAACAAAAACGGAATATCAGCGTTTCCTTGAGCCTGATAACACAGGCTGATGGCTGTTTCTATCTCTGCCGCAGTACACGTCATAAGCAGGTCATTCAGTGTTAAATTCTTTCCGGTAGATGCCTGGAAGTTCGACTCAACCCACTCATAAAACGGTCTCGCTTGATCTGCCAACCGAGTCAAGTCCACGAGGCGCGCATGGCTAATATCAACACCAGCGATGATAAGTAAATCCGATTCAGGCATCTTACACCGTACATACCCGCACCGCCGTTTCGACCGTGCCGGTACGTCCATCGCGGTACTTAACCTCGGCGCTCACCAGTACGGCATCCTGACTGCCGTACATGGCGTCGAGCATCGCGCCGTATTTCTGCTCCAGCGCGCGGCGGCGCAGCTTGCGCGTCCGGGTGAGTTCGGCCTCGTCGGCGTCGAAGGTTTTGTGAAGGATGACAAATTTTTTGATACGCGCCGCCGGCGGCAGCGTTTCGTTCACGCGCTCGACTTCTTTTTTAATCAGGTCGTACACCTGCGGCTTCTGCGAAAGGTCTACGAAGGTGGTGAAGGAAATGCGGTTTTTCTCGGCCCAGCGCGCCACGCTCTCGAAGTTGATGTTGATGATGGCCGTCACAAAATGCATGTCGAAGCCGCCGACCGCCATCACATCCTGGATGTAGGGGCTGAACTTCAGCCGCCCCTCGATGTACTGCGGGCTGAAGCTCTCGCCGTTCGCCAGTTCGATCATATCCGTCACGCGGTCGAGGTAAATCAGGTGGCCGTCCCGGTCTACATACCCGGCGTCTCCGGTTTTGAAGAAACCGTCCTCGTCAAACGATTCGGCAGTTTTATTATCGTCGCCATAATAACCGGCGAACACTGCCTGGCTGCGGACGCGGATTTCGTTATTTTCCGCGATTTTGATTTCCACCCCTGGCGCGGGAACGCCGACGGTGGCAAGTTTGACCTCGCCGGGATAGTGCATGGTCGCCACCTGCATTTCGGTCGAACCATACAGGCTTTTCAGTTCCACGCCCACCGCCCGGAAAAAGCGCAGAATGTCCGGGCTGAGCGCCGCCCCGGAAGTGATGGCGTCCCGCGCGCGCGTCATGCCGATTTTGTCCCGCAGCGGCCCCAGCACGGCGAACTCTCCTACTGCCCGCAGCAGCCGCAGGTGGGGCGGAATAGGCCGGCGTTCGTCCTCCAGGTCAATAATCCGGTAGGCGACCGGCAAAAACAGCCGGTACATCAGCCGGTTAATCCACGAGCTGTCGTTGATACGCACCTGCATGGTGCGCGCCATGCCTTCCCAGATGCGGCTGGGGAACAGCAGCGTGCTGGGCGCGATCTCGCGGATGTCGTTCTGCACTGTGTCCGGCCCTTCGGGAAAGTTGACCTGAAAGCCGTACAGCAGGTGCGCGGTCAGCCCCAGGCTTTGTTCGGTGATCCACGCCAGCGGGCTGAACGATACGTAATTGTCGTTGGGGTGGCGCGGCGCGATGTCCTCAATGTTCCAGTTGGCGTGCAGCAGGTTCTGGTGGCGGATCATCGCGCCTTTCGGCAGGCTGGTCGTGCCGCTGGTATAGCTGTAAATGGCGATGTCCTCGCCTTTGCCTTCCGCCACCAACTGCTCAAACGCGCCAGGATGCTGCGCCGCATACTGCCGCCCCAGTTCCTCGACGGCTTCAAAACTCATCAGCCAGGGGTCTTGATAGTTCCACAGGCCGCGCGCTTCCCAGTAAATCACCTTACGGACGTTCGGCATTTTCTCCCGCAGTTCCAGGGCTTTATCACACTGCTCCTGGTCGTGCGCCAGCAAAAACACCGAGTCGGAGTTGGTGACAATGTAACCCAGTTCCTGCGGGCTGGCATCGGTGAAGATGGCGGTTGTCGTGCCGCCGCCGGCATGGACGGCGATTTCCGCCCAATAAAATTCCGGGTCGTTCTCCCCGATGATGGCGATTTTCTCCCCCCGCTGCAACCCCAGGCTCACCAACCCCAGGCAGAAATCATGGACGTGCCTGTAACATTCCTGCCAGGTATATTCCTGCCAGATGCCGTAGCGTTTTTTACGCATGGCGATGCGGTCGCCGAACTTCGCCACGCTCCGCAAAAACACTTTTGGCAGCGTATCCATATCAGGCGGCAGCGCGCTGGCCTGAGCGCGTTTGGGGGACGTATGAACCACTGCCGTTTTGCCGGGAATTTCCTGCGTTACCATACTAACTGACCTGCCCCAGATAAGCTTTAATCACCTGCGGATTTTGTTTGATCGCTTCCGGCACGCCTTCCGCGATTTTTCGTCCGAAGTCCAGCGCCACCACCCGGTCGGAGATGTCCATCACCAGGCCCATATCGTGTTCGATCAGCACGATAGTCATGTTCTGCCGCTCGTGAATATCCAGGATAAAACGCGCCATATCCTCTTTTTCTTCCACGTTCATCCCGGCCATCGGCTCATCCAGCAGCAGCAGCGTCGGCTCCAGCGCCAGCGCCCGCCCCAGTTCGACCCGCTTCCGCAGCCCGTAGCTCAGGTTGCCGACGATGGTCTTGCGGATGGCCTCCATCTCCAGGAAATCAATAATCTCCTCGACGGCGCGGCGGTGTTCGATTTCATCCCGGCGGGCCGGCCCCCAGAACAGCGCCCCGGTTAGCATATTCGACTTCATGTGAATATGCCGGGCGGCCATCAGGTTATCGAGGGTGGTCATGTTGGTGTAAAGCGCGATGTTCTGGAATGTGCGGGAAATGCCGAGTTTGGCGCGTTGGTAGGGTGGCAGGCTAGAAATGTCTCGTCCCTCGAAGATGATCGAGCCTTGCTGGGGGTGGTAAAAACCGGTGATGCTGTTGATGAGGCTGGTTTTACCCGCGCCGTTCGGGCCGATCACCGCCAGGATTTCCCCCTGGAGGACGGTGAATTCCACCTCGTGCAGCGCGTTGATGCCCCCAAAACTCAAAGAAATTTTATGAACGTGCAGTTTGGGCGGCGCATGATCCATACTTCTGGCTGTCCTAAAAATTATCTTTAGAAACCTAATATTACAGTTAGGGACATTCTAAACCATACCCCGCCCGCACGCAAGCCGGGTTATTAAGGAATGATGAGAATCGCGCCGCCGACTTTTACGCCGGCGCGATGGTCACACCCGCGCGTCCAGCCAGGCCGCCACGTCCGCCAGCACTTCTACCTGTTCCGGCTCGTTGTGGATTTCGTGATACAGCCCCGGATAGATTTTGAGCGTTTTGTCGGCAGACTGCGCCTCCCGGTAAACCTGTTCACTGCCGGAAGGCGGCGCGATGCGGTCGGCGCCGCCGTGCAGCAGCAGAAGCGGCAGCCGCAGCCGGGGTAAATCCTGGCTCAAACGCCCGACGGCTTTTTGATAACCCACCGCCATGCCCACCCGCACCGGCTGGTTGACCACCAGCGGGTCAGCATTATAGGCCGCGACGACAGCGGCATCGCGGGAAATCGCGTTGAGGTCGAGCTTGATGAGTTTGAGGCGCGGCGCGACGGCGTTCAGCAGGCTGCCCACCCGGATGACCAGCGGCGCAATTGTGTCCTCGACGCGGACGGGCGAGCCGGATGAAATCAGCCCGGCCATTTCGTCCTGGTAACGCACCGCGAAGCTGGTCGCCAGGAACGACCCCATACTGTGGCCGTAAACAAAGATTTTTTTGCCGGGATGTGCTGCCTTCACCCGGTCAAAAAACTGCTTGAGATCATCCACCGCGCGGTCAAAATCGGGGATATACACGCGCGGCTCGCCCTGGCTGCGGCCATGCGTGCGATGGTCGAGGCCGTAGACCGCGCTGCCGCGCTCGACCAGAAAGGCCGCCACATGCGTATAACGCCCGATATGTTCCGCGATGCCGTGAACGATCAGAACAACCGCTTTCGGGTCGGCATCGGGCAGCCAGCCCTGGGTGTGGAGTGTCAGGCCGTCGGCGGTTTGAAGGGTATCGGTGATGGTTTTCAAAGCCGGTTTCTCTTTCATAAAGATGAAAATATTCACCGGCAAGTGTACCGCGAAAAATGTCCAACATAAAAACGGGCGACCGGTTGGCGGTCGCCCTGTACTTTACGCTGATGTCGGCAGGAAGATTAGTTCTTGCTGCTGCCGGCTTTCACCGGGATCAGGCGCGGCTGGGCTTCTTCGGCTTTGGGCAGCGTCAGCGTCAGCACGCCGTCCTGGAAGCTGGCTTCAACATTCGCCACGTTCACCGGCTGCGGCAGCCGCACGCTGCGGCTGAACTTGCCATAGCGGCGCTCTTGCAGCAGCACGCGCTGGCCTTCCTTCTGGACGGTCTGCTCCGGGATTTCGGCCTCGATGAGCAGGGCACCATCCTGGAACTTGACGTTGATGTGTTCCGCCGTCACGCCGGGCAGGTCGGTGGTCACGGTGTAGTCGGTGTCGGTTTCGTGGATGTCCAGCGCCAGGTTGAAAGCGCCCAAGCCGGTTTCGCCCCAGCTGGGGCCAAGGCCGCGCCAGGTTTCGTTAAACATGCGATCCATCATATTCTGCATGGCGGCCATTTCACGAAACGGGTTCCAACGAACGATTGTACTCATGTTGATCTCCCTCTCATCAACTCATCTCTTCAAATTGATGCCTACAGAATAGGACAGGAACGTATGAAAAATTTAAACGCTGCGTAAAAAATATGTAGGAGAAGGCCAGAAAACTACACCGCACCGGGCTGTGGCCGGCGGCCAGCGATTTTCCGTTGTATCATGGGCGTTGGAGGGTTAGAATCGCGGCCTGAGAAACAGCGGAGTGAACCGGTTTGACCTCAACCGCCCAGATCATTCGTAAGCGGCGC
>QUBZ01000213.1 GCA_014338005.1 Chloroflexota bacterium
TGGCCCGCGTCGTGTTGGCGAAGACCATCAGGATGCCGCCCGCCGCGATGCCGACGACGACGATGAACAGGATCACCTCGACGAGGGAGGCGCCCCGGCGACGGGAGCGTGAGACGATACGCTCAATCGGAGACATGGCCCGTCTCCAAGGCGATGTTAATTGGAAGGGTGCCGGCCACAGTCAAACTGACAGCGCCGTTTGGGACCGGCTGTCCCAATCCGTTGAACCGAAAATCGGTGGCAGTAGAAGTCAAGACTACGTCGAACGGAGCAGTCACGACATATGGGGCTGATGATCCCGGTGCAAGAACGGGTTGGCTGCATGCTGCGCCAGGAACATTGCTGGGATTGAAGGTAAGGGCGAGGCTCGCCGGAGTCGCCGTTATAACCGACACGCAGACCTCCCGCCTCATGGCGATCGCTTCCTGCCTCGCGAAACGAATGCTGCTGACTACCTGATCCCGAAAACCTCGTTGATCAAAGGAGTTCCGGACAACAAAACGAGGCAAGGCTATGGCGGCCAGGATGCCCAAAATGACAATGACCGTGATCAGCTCGACCACGGTCATTCCACCCTGCTTCTGGCGAAGCAAACGATGCAAGGGCAGAAAGGCTTGGGCAATCATGCGCGCAGCCTTTGGAATGAAGAGCCGGCCCTGCCTGTTTGTCGCACCGGACTGCTCGTCACTGCACACATCAGCATGTGTGCAGGACACGCCATTGCTATTCAGCAGTTTGTATTCAATGTCGCATCGGTGGGCACGGTGATGGTTGGCGCGGCGCCAAGGGCCGCCGGCAGGGTATAAGTGAATGAACAGCCACCAACGCCGGTGTTGGGTGCGCCCTCGACGCTAACCGTTGTCGGCCCTGCTGGTCCGCCCCCCGTAATCACCCATCCATTCGCCGTGCGCTCAGCAAGCGTTGCGCCCAGCCCTGCCGCCGTCATGATGGTAGTGCCATTGGGATACAGCAACGTAACTGCTAATGGACCATTCTCCGTGCAAACAGTCCCGTTTCCGGTTGGGAGGAGGTTGGCATTACCGCCTACCGGGCAGGCTTCAGCACCTTGCCCCTGACGAACGAGCGCCTTGCCATGAATCATTCCCGCAGCTGCTTGAACGGCGCCTAAACCAGCCCTCAATTTTGCTATGCGCGCATCCTTTTGCAGATTGGTAAACCGCGGCAACGCAGTCGCCGCCAGAATGCCGAGGATGACGATCACCACCACCAGTTCGATCAAGGTGAAACCCGCTTGCTTTTTCATGGCTCAGATCTCCTACTGAATGAAGTTGTAACAGTCATAGGCTAAACGATTACGACGTCTTTGCATGCCAACTATTACCGGTTTCCCGGGTATTTTTCAAAACCAGTCATAAGGAAGGACCGGCATCAGGCTCGGCTGCGGCTGTTTCGCGTCGGCACGCACGGCGAACCGGAGTTCCGAGTTCTCCCCCCCCTCGACTTTCAGGTGCTCGGCGCGGTTGGGCCTGTAGACCAGTTCCCGCTCCTGCGGCCGGTAGAACCAGTAAGCCGGCTTGGCGTGAGCTGGCGGCGTACTCGTTTCGCCCAGATAATTGCGCGGCGGCGCCTGCAACCATTTGATCGGATTCTCCTTTTCCAGAAGCAACCGTCGCGTGTCGCCCCCCTGTGCCAGTCGGCTGGCGGCCTCCAGGCGCAGGGCGTAGTTGATCGAACGCACCGTCTCT
>QUBZ01000119.1 GCA_014338005.1 Chloroflexota bacterium
CGAACTGGACGAAAACTTCGAGCGCGCGCTGCCGCCGGGTGTAGATATATTCCCGCCAGGTCGCCAGCGTGGCCTCGCGGTTGGCGCGTTCGATGTCCGCCATGCGGCGCAGCGACTCCTGGTACAGCCGCGCGTTTTCGATGGCGACCGCCAGCTGGTCGGCCATCGTTTGCAGCACCAGAATCTCATCCTGGCTGAAGGCATTGCGCTGCTTGCTCTGCACGTCCAGCGCGCCGATCACCTGTTCACCTACCCGCAGGGGAATCGCCAGTTCGGCGCGGGTGTCCGGCAAAAATTCGTTGCGCCGGTGAACCTGGCTGGTGGCCGTATCGCGCGCCACCACCGCGTCGCCCTGTTTAGTCACCTGCCCGATGACGCTGATGCTGCCCACCGCCAGCCGGTGGCCGCGTTTGAGCAGCACCTGGCCGACCTCGCCGGTGCTGGCGTGCAGGACGGCATAATCGCGGTCATCGTTCAGCAAAAAAATCTGTGCGTGATAGATGTTCGGGAAGTGCTGGATAATCAGGTTAACCGCTTCGTCCATCAGGGTTTGCAGATCGCGCTGGGTGACGGCGAACCGGCTGACCTGGTGCGTGGCATTGATGTCGCGGATGCGGTCTGCGATGCGGGTTTCCAGGTCGCGCAGCAGGGCATGGACATGCTCGCGCATGTCCACGAATGTGCCGGTCAGTTGGCCGATTTCATCCCGGTGTTTTGGCACATCCACCGGGGCTTCAAAATCGCCCTGGCTGACGGCCTGCATGGCCTCGCGCAGCTGGTTGATCGGATGTGTGATGAGCTGGTTAAACAGCAGCACCAGCAGCGCCAGCACCGCCCCGGCGCCGACAATCAGCACAAAAGCGCGCGCCCCGCCCAGATAGGCCAGCGATTGGCCGAACGTCAGGGACGCACCGGCTTCAGTCACCAGCGCGAACAGCGGAACATCCGGTCGAATGGGGTTTGCGATGGGCGCGTAAAAACCGATCACCGTCCGGTCGCGCTCCGCTCCCAGCCGGTAGGTATCGGTCTGGGCGACACCGTTAAAGGCCCGCGCGACAGCAGGCGAGCCGGCCAGCGAGATATTGGCGGCTTCGCGGTCATCCCGCCGGACGAACAGCACCGGGTCCTGGCCTCCGCTGACCAGGTAGCTGTAAGCGTTGTAGGCATTGCCGTTCAGCGTTAAATAACTGAGGAGCGCGCGTTCGGTATCCAGCGTGCCGATCAGATAACCGGCCACTTCTCCATCCTGGAACACCGCGCGCGCTATTTCGACAATGCCGCTGGGCAGCACCGCCACCATCGCATCCGCGCCTCCGCCGAAGGTTTCGCGCGCCTGGATGAAGGTCAGCGACTCGGCATTGCTGACGCCGGAGGGCAGCGCGTCAATGGCGTTGGACTGCGCCACGATCACGCCGTCCGTGTTCAGCAGGCGCACCAGCGTATACAGGCCGCTGCCGAACAGGTTGTCTCGGAACAGCGCCGCCACCACCCGGCTCTGCGCCGCCGAGGCATCCGGTTGCAGCGTCAGCACCATCTGGCGGGTGGCGCTGGCGTTGCCGGTCAGGGCTTGCAGTTCCGCCGCCGCCTGCGCCAGCGCCGCGCTGATGGCCTGCTGCTGGTGCGCGCCGTTTTCGGAGACATAACGCCGCACGTTGTCGGTATTGAGGTCGTTATAACCGCTCTGGGCGACAAAAACGATCAACAGCGCCGGGATAAGGATCGCCAGCGCGAAACCTGCCGATAGTTTGATCCATAACGGCCAGGACAGGGCGTTGAAGGTACGGGAAAGCGCCTTCATCACGCAGGTTCCTCTCTGCCGGGGGCAGCAGCCGGTTCGGCCAGTAAATCGGGTTGAAGGTAAATACGGGTATGCACGGCCCCCAGCGCCTCGTTAAACTGTTCCGCCGCCAGGTCGAGCAGCGCGCTTACGTCCTTCGCGCCGATCAACTGGCTGGTAAGCCGCCCGGCTTTATACTCACGCTGCGCCTGGGACTGGCTTTGCTCGAACAGGCGCATATTTTCCAGCGCCAGCGCCAGACGTTCGGAAACCACCTGCGCCATTTCAAGCTGGCGGCTGGTGAGTTCCTGGTTGGCCGGCAGCGTGAAGGCCATCGCGCCGAGCGTCTGATTGCGGAAGGTGATCGGCACGTGAATGATACGCTCGTCCCCGCGCTCCTCGATGTACGGCGCGCCCTGCTCCAGCGTGCGGCGCAGATCGTCCGGCAGGTCGCGGGCCGGCACCGGCGTGCCTTCTTCAGCCTGGAAGTCAAAGCCGAGGGCGGCAGCGCCGCGCTCCTGCAAATAGGCGCCCCAGGTATCGCCAACCCGGTGCTGCTCGCGCCGCTGAAGCTCGACAAGCTGTTCTTGCAGCCGGGCGGCGGTTGTTTCCTGGTGGGCCAGCTGGCGCTGCAAATCTTCCAGCAGGTGGGCATTCGCCAGCGTCGTGCCAAGCATCCCGGCGAACAGGCCGGCCGTTTCGATCTGGTTGGCGGAAAACGGCGTGTCGGTGTCGGTCTGGATGTCCAGCACCCCCAACAGGCTACCGGCGTGTTGAATCGGCACAGCCAGCCCAAAACGGCTGGTCGCCCGCAGGTGGCCGCTGCCGGCAGCGCCGGAAGCCACCAGCACAGGCTGCCGGGTGCGGGCGCATTCGGCCAGCGCGCTGACTGCGGCCAGGTTCAGCCGGTCGCGCCCGGCGATTTCGTACCGGCTCATGCTGGTCGTCATGGCGCGGAACAGGTGATTCCGGTCTTCGTCCAACCGGTACACCTGAGCATAACTGTATTTAAACTGGTCCCGCAGCACGATCATCGCCCGCGCCAGGATGGCGCTTTCCGCCAGGGGCGTTTTGCCCAGTTCGATGCCCAGTTCCACCGTCCACTGCCGCTGACGAATGTCCGCCAGCGCCTCTTCGGCCACCTGCCGCATTTTGCCGGAAAAGATGCTGCCAAACGCAAACACCACCACCACGATGGAAACCAGGAAAACCACGTCGGCGGCCACCGTCTGCGCCGGCACCAGCCGGATAGGGCGGGTGATCTGGCTCTGGCCGAGCGCGCCCAGCAGCACAGCGCCCACCGCCGCCGCCAAAATGACAATTCCGGGTCGTTTGAGCAGCAGCCCGGCGGCGACAACCGGGATGACCAGCGCCGTCAGCGTCGTGCCGCTGATGGTCGGCTGCTGCGGGTCGAGAAAAATCGTCAGCGCCACCACGTTCGCCAGCATCACGCCGGTGAAGGCCGCCGCCGCCAGCCGCGCCCGCCCATTTTGAATAGCCCAGTAAATCGCCGCATGAACACCCAGCGCCAGCAGCGGTATGGTCGCCAAGGCCGGTCGCGCTTCGGCAATTTCCGCAGCGAAGGGCAGCGTCGCCGTCGCCAACAGCCACAGCACCACACCGCTTACAGTCGCCCAGTTCATAGCGAACATGACGCTAGCCCAGTGGCGTTCAATCGGGTTAGTGTACGGATAGTGAATGCTGAAAATCTGCCGGAACAGGCCGGCCAGGCGGGTTATCATGAGGCCGCTTCCTCCTGGGCGGCCAGGCTGAGGCGAATCGCGCCCCGCGTGGCCCCCAATGATTGGCTGAGTTCGGTCAGCGTGATTCGCAGCAGATCGTCCACGTCTGTAACCGTCTGGTAGCGCGCCACGATCTCATTGATGCGCTGCTCCTGGGCGGTCGCTTCCTGCGAATCTTCAAACAGGCGGGCTTTATCCAGGCTGATGGCGAGCCGCTGGGCGACGGCGCGCATCATTTCGATGGTTTCGGCCTGCGTCACCGGCTGCGGCGTTTCAATTTCGAACGCGCCGATCACCTCGCCGCCCAGCACAACCGGCATCGCCACCAGCGAGCCGCCGTCCGGGCGCGCCATCGTCACCGGCTGGCGCTGGCGTGCGGCCTGAATCAGGCTTTCCGTCCAGACATTATCGCCGGTGATCTGCCCATCCTCCAGCGTGACGCCGCCGACGGTGTGTTTGTAACGCAGGTATTCGCTCCAGCCTTCGCGCGTGAGCTGCTGGTTAAGGCGCTGGATTTCGCGCAGGCTGGTTTCGCTCTCCAAATACAGGCGTTTGGTTTCGGCGGCGGTGCGGGCCTGCATTTCAAACAAGCGGGCATTGCGGATAGACGACCCCAGCAGGTTCGCCATCACCTGAAGCGCCCGCACACGGTCTTCGTCAAAAGCGTTCGCATCGCGGCTCTGCACGTCCAGCGCGCCGATAATCAGCTCGCCGTCCATGATCGGCACAGCCAGTTCGGCGCGGGTGTCCGGCAGCAGTTCGTTGCGATAGTACACCGCGTCGGTATGCCGGGCGATCACCGGGCGGCCTTGCAGCGTCACCTGCCCGATCACGCTTTGCGAGCCGACCGGCAGTTGGTGGCGGCGTTCCAGCAGCCGCTGCCCGACTTCGCCGGTGCTGGCGACCAGCCGCGCCAGGTCCCCATCAACCTGGAACACCTGCACATGATAAAAATTCAGCCGGTCGCGGATCATATCCACCGACTGCGCGAACAGGACGTTCAGATCGAGCAGATTCGAGAGCGCCTGCCCGATTTCGGCCACCGCTTGCAGCAGGCTGGCGGTTTGTCGCGCACTGACGGCGGCGCGCGTCGCCTGGTTAATCAAAAAGCGCGTCGAAAAGCTGATGATCGCCAGCGTAAAGACAAGGATGATCCCATCGCCAACCGAATCTGGCATAGGCAGGCTGAAACCCGGCCAGGCGAGCAGGGTATCGGCGGCGGCTTTGCTCAGAATGATGATGTTGGTCAGGATATAAACCCGGCTGCTGCCGAGGGCAGCCGACGTAATCAGCGCCAGCGTTCCCATCACCAGCAGCGCCATCGGGCTGCTGGCCGCGCCCGCCACGAATAAAACAATGATGAGGTTGGTAGATGCTTGAATGCGGCCTTGCAGCAGCAGCGCCAGCGCAGCAAGGCTGATGACCAAAGAAACACTGGTAATGATTTTGCCGACCGGCATCCCTTCGGCGATAAACTGGGACACAAAACCGGTCCCGGTCGCAACCACGCCCAGAATCACCAGCACCAGCAGAAAACGCCGCCGAAACAGCTCAAGATAACCAAAACCGGAAACGGGATCGGACATAGATACCGACTGCACGCTCATCGCCGCTCATCCTCCCGACCGCCGTTTTTAGACCCCGGCGGCGCGCCCAGACGGATCGCCACCCGCGAGGCTTTCATGGTTTCCTTCAGGCTGCGGGCCGCCGCGTTTAGCGTCATCTCCACCGTGCTGCCGGCTTGCAGCCGCGCGGCGATTTCGTTCACCAGCGCCTCGCGCTGGGCGGCGTTCTGGCTGGCCTCGAACAGGCGGATATTTTCGACGGCCAGCCCCAGCCGGTCGCCCACTTCCTGTATCAGGCTGATGTCCTCCGGCATCAGCGGCTCGGAGGTGTCTAGCTCGAACTCCATCGCGCCGATCACCTGGCCGCGCACCCGCAGCGGTATGGCGATCACCTGCTGATCCTGCTCCCGGCGCTGAACCAGGTTGTCCACCCGCGCCGCTTCGCGCAGGGTGGGCGTCCACTCGCTTTCCAGCGCGCGCCGCTGGGTGAGGAAATCCATCGTCAGCGCCAGCTCCCCGGCCTGCTGCGCCAGGTAATCCGACCAGAAGCGCCCGGTAAGCTGCCGGTTCAGGCGTTCGACCTGTTCGACGGCCTGATTGGTCTGCTCCATCAGGCGGCGGTTTTCCTGCAATTGGCGCTCGGTTTCCTCAAACAGGCGGGCGTTATCAATGGCGATGGCGATGTGGTCGGCCAGCGATTGAAAAACCGGGCTGTCCTCCTCGCGGAAGGCCGTTTCCACCTTGCTTTGCAGGTCGAGTGCGCCGATCACCTGGTCGCCGAGACGCAGCGGGAAGGCTGCCTCGATGACGGTTTCCGGCAAAAACTCGTTGCGCCGGTGAACGCCTCCCTTCGCGCCGGCATGGGAGATGACCTGCCGCCCGCCGCCCGTCACCTGTCCGATCACGCTGAGGCTGCCAACCGGGAGGCTGTGTTGGCGTTCGATCAGCATCCGCCCGACCTCGCCGGTGCTGGCGACCAGTTGGGCGTTCTGCCGGTTTTCGTCCAGCAGGAAAATCTGCGCGTGGTAGATCAGCGGGTACTCGGCACAAATCTGCTCGACTGCATTGTTCAGCACGTCCTGAAGCGCCATACGGCGCGAGATGCGCTGCGCGACCTGGCTGGTGATTTCCGCCAGCCGCAGCCGTTCGGCGGTGACGAGGCGCGCGCCTTCGGACTGGCTCTGGTAGGCGAAACGCAGGAACAGAAAAGTCAGGGCGCTGATGCCGCCAAGCATCAACAGCACGCTCACCAGTTCTTGCGTGCCGCCGGTGGGGGTGGCGAACGCCCCGGATGCCAGCACGTTGCTCGCCACCCAACTGAGGGCAGCGATCACTAACCCGGCTGCCAAACCCCGCCCCCGATGGAGCAGCGTCGCCAGAATAATAAACGCCGCCAGGGTGATGCCGCCGCGCGGGTTCTGGAAGGCGTTCGGCCAGGCGACCAACATGCCGCCAATGTACCACATCACCAGCGGCCCAAACTCGGCACGCCGGAGGTTTCCCTGACGGAGAGCATTATACGTCACCCCGACAGCGACATAAAAACCCAGGATCGCCGCCGTCCACGCCAGGTCAATCCCCAACAGCGCGATCGGCCGTTCGGGCATATATTCGATGCCCACAAACGCGATAAAAACTGTGTACATGAGGGCAATCATGGCGGTGATGCTGTAGACGATGCGCGCGCGTTCCTTTTCAAAGTCGCTGATGTAGGCGGTCGTATCGAATACCGTGTCTAAAAGTTCACGCATCCCTGCCCCCCGCTACGCCTGTAAATCGGTCGAAAAATCGGTTCCCAACCGGATACGCGCCCGCCGCGCGCCGATGGCTTTGCCCAGTTCGCCGACGGCGATTTCCATCATCTGGTGGATGTCCAGCTGGTTTTGAAGCTGGGCGGAGATGGCGTTCAGCAGCGCCTCGCTTTGCACCAGGCGCTGGCTCTGGGTATAGGCCTCCACGTTTTCGATGGCGACCGCCAGCTGCGTGACCATCTGCCGGAAAAGGGCGATGTCCGTTTCGGTATAAACATACGGCTGGCTGCTGCCCACGCTCACCAGTCCCAGGATACGTCCGCGCGCCAGAATAGGCGCCAGAATCCAGGAGCGCAGGCCGCTGTCCGGGGCATCGCTTTCTGGCAGGCGGTGTAAATCCGGGATATGCAGCAGCTCCCAATCCGACCAGACTTTGGCGATATGGCCGGAAATCGGGATGATGTTCCCCCGGCTCGGCTCGCCTGTCCGCGCGCCGCTGTGTTCGGCCACCACCCGCAGCACGCCTTCCACCGGGTCGTAGAGGCTGATGCTCATCCGATCTTGGGTCAGCATCCGGGCGCTTTCGGCCAGCATGTTGTTAAAAACCGTCGGCAGCTCCAGCGTAGCCTGCACCGACTGGCTGAAGGCCGTGATATGCTGGAGCTGCTCGGCGCGGCGCTGCACGTCGGCCAGCAGGCGGATATTCTGCAAACCCAGCGCCACCTGCGAAGCAATGGTCTGGGCGATGTCCATCATCTCGGAAGTCGGCGGGCGGTCGGGCGTATAAATATCCAGCCCGATTGAGCCGATCAGTTTGCCGGAAACGACCAGCGGCAGGAAAGCTATTGAATGGACGCCCAGACGCTCCAGCAGATGCCGCGAGGCCGCCGGCAGACGCTCATCGTTCCGCACGTCGCCAATCACCAGCGGCAGGCGGGTATTCATCAGCGTTTTGAAAACCGGGTTATCGGCCAGGGGGATTTGCACGCCAATCGTGCCGTGTGATGGATATTCGCTGACGACCTGCGAAGCCGTCTCGGCGGCGGTCAGCAGGGCGATGCCGCAGTGGTCGGCGCCGGTGGCGGCCACGATAACCTGGCTGCTCTGGTCGAGCAGCGTCTTTTCGTCGCGGATGGTGCTGATGGTGATCGCCAGATCGTTGATGATTTGCAGCACCCGCACCTGTTTACTCAGGTCAAGCGCCGCACGGCGCGACTCGCGCAGCAGCCGGTGGGTTTGCAGCACGATGCCGATGGGGTCGGCCAGCGCCTCGTACAGGCGGCGCTCCTGCGGGCTGAAGACACGCGGCTCGGCAAAACCGATGCTGACGCTCTCGCGGATCAAGCCGCCCTCACGGAGGGCGATGGCGGCATAACTGTTGACCCCATACTGGCGCGAAAAATACGCCAGCGCGTCGGCAGCCGGCGAGGTGTCAAAATCCTCGATCAATAACACCTTGTACGGCGTAGTGTTCCAGGAGGCGTTCAACCGCGCCAGCTCTTCCGGCTCGATGAGTTCCCCAATCGAAAGTTCGATCATCTGATCGTCGTGAGGCAGGCTGATGGCATCGGTCATCAGCTCGGTAATCTGGCCGTCGGCATTGTAACTGACAATCAAGTGATTGATAGAGATCGCATCCGGGGCGAGATGCCGGCGCAGCGCCCGCAGCACGTCCAGCGTATCCTGCGCGCTGAGGATGTCGCGGTTGATTTCGTACAACTGGCGGGTTTCGTCCAGGGCAGCCTGCATCTGGCCGAGCAAAAAACGCGACCGGACGGCCATGCCGATCAGGTCGCAGATGGTGACGTAGGCGTCAATCTCCTCGGTGCCGAAGGTATACGGCTGGGCGCTCACCACATCCAGCGTACCCAGCACTTCCTCGCCGCCGCGCAGCGCGAACGACGCCATCCAGCCGGTTTGCAGCGCATCCAGTTCGCGCCGGGTGGTTTCCCCGGCGTTCGTCATATCCCACACCACCGGCAGGCCGCGCCGCAGGGCTTCGAGCTGCTGCGCGTCGGGCAGAAAATCGGCGCGTGGGGCGGCATCGGGGCTGATGACCGTATCGCTCGTCACCAGCGCCGCAGCCGTGCGCTGGCGCGGCGGGTCGGCGTCGTACAGCGAAAGTGCCACCGCGCCCATCTTCTGCGCCACCGTATACATCACGCCCAGCGCCATATCGGAATAATCGCGCGCGGCGGTAATCATTCGGCTCGCCAGCACCAGATCGCCGGCGAAATCGCGGGCAGTTGGGGTATTGTCGGGCGAGCCGCTTACCGGGGGTTTGCTCATCGCGTCACTCAAATACACTCATACAGTTACGGACGATAGTCGGCTCAATGCGGGTTGGATGGAAAGGACAGGCGGTTGAGGCCACCTGTCCGGGTGTCCTGGTTTATTTCCACTCCCACACTTCTTCGCCGGCCAGCAGGCGTCGAATCTGGTTGGGGAAACGGTCGGCGTCCAGGGGTTTGCCCAGAAAGCCGTTAAAGCCGGCTTTTTTGGCCCGCCGCATCTGGTCTTCGCTGGCTTCGGCGGTGACGGCGCACACGATGGTATCGCGCAGGCGCGGGTGCGCGCGCACCTTTTGAAGAGCCTGGTAGCCGTCTTCATACGGCAGCCGGATGTCCATCAGGATTAAATCCACGCGCGGCAGCGTATCGGCAAACTGCACCACCTGCCAGCCCGACGTTTTCCATTCGCATCGCTGCACGCCCATGAAGGCCAGCATCCGGGCGATCAGCACAAAATTCGGCACGTTGTCTTCGACCACCAGAACGTGCGCTTCCCCCGGCTCTATCGGTACATGGGTTGTCTGGCCCTGTGCCTCACTCATTGACGACGGCTCCTCAGATAATACAGAATTTCTTCCGGCAACTTATCCACGTCAATCGGTTTCGGGATATAGCCATCACAGCCCGCCTGGAGCGTGCGCTCTTTATCACCCTGCATTGCGTTGGCCGTCAGCGCCACGATGATGGTATGGCGGAGTTCCGGCATCGCGCGGATGCGCCCGGTTGCGGTCAGCCCGTCCATGTCCGGCATACTCACATCCATCAGGATCAAATCCGGCGGGTTGCGCCGCGCCATCTCGATGCCCTCAAGCGCCGTTTCGGCTTCTTCCAGTTCAAACGCATGATCCGACGCCAGTAAAATACGGCGGACAAGCAGTCGGTTTTCGCGGTTGTCTTCGATATACAAAATGCGTGGCATATCCATCCATCTCCCTGCACGCACGACTCTGGGCATGACCCGTTTTGGAATGCCACCTTAATTATATCCATAAACACAAGTCTTCGTTAATGAAGATTATGGGGCAGAGCCGGGATTCATGCCACTATTGTCCAGATAAAACAAGAAGATTCTAACCAAAAATTCGTAAAGTTCTTACCCGCACCCACACCTCCTTTCACCAATATGTGCGATGATATATAGCCCCGATATAACGAAGCATACAACAAATCGGCGGCATAGGCCAGGTTACAGCTTCGTGATAATCCTCTAAATTCGGTTTGGCGCGGCCAGGAAGCGCCTTTTCTGCTAAACTGGATAGTTCCGATTTCAGGTTCACCATTGGAAAGGATAAAGCATGTCTCGCCAGACTTACAGCAGCCCCCCGGCTATGACGATTGACCCCAACAAAAGCTACACCGCGCACTTTAAAACCAGCCGGGGCGAGTTCGACATCAAGCTGCACGCCAAAGAAGCGCCTGTCACCGTCAACAACTTCGTTTTCCTGGCGCGCGCCGGGTTTTACGATGGTTTGAATTTTCATCGCGTCATCAAAACCCCGCCGTTTATGATCCAGGGCGGCTGCCCGGAAGGCAGCGGGCGCGGCGGCCCCGGCTACAAATGGAATGACGAGCCTTCCGCTTTACAGCTGAAACACGACGGCCCCGGCGTCCTGAGCATGGCGAACGCCGGCCCGAATACCAACGGCTCGCAGTTTTTCATCACGCATGTGGAAACCCCCTGGCTGGACGGCAAACACGCCGTTTTCGGCAAAGTGGTCGGCGACGGCATGAAGGTGGTCAATGCCGTTGAACAGGGCGACCGGATCGAGTCCGTTACCATCGTTGAGGCGTGAGTCGGTCGGCGGGGCGGGTTTGAAACCCGCCCGCAGACTTCTTAGGCATCAGCCGCCGGTCATTGGCCGGTGATAATCGAGGGAAGGGGTTATGTCCAATCGTTCCGCTATTGTAATCGGCGGCAGCCTGGTCGGCCTGATGGCCGCCCGCGTCCTGACCGACTATTTTGAGCAGGTCACGATCATCGAACGCGACCGTTTCCCCGCCGGGCCACAGCCGCGCGCCGGCGTGCCGCAGGCGCGCCATCTGCATGTGCTGCTGGCGCGCGGCAGCCACATCATACAGCGCCTGTTCCCCGGCATAGACGCCGAACTGGACGCCGCCGGCGCGCCCCGCGTCGAACTCGGTTACGACACCGCCGTCTACACGCGGGGCGGCTGGTCGCCGCGTTTCCACAGCGGCATCTTCACCCGTTCGGTCAGCCGGGCGCTGCTGGAACATGCCGTCCGCGCCCGCCTGCTGGCCGATGGGCGCGTCCGCATCCTGGAAGGCTGGCAGGCGGACGCCCTGATCGCCGGCCCGGACGGCGCGCACGTGACCGGCGTCACGATGCAGGCGCGCGGCGGCAGCGCCGAAAGACAAACGCTCGACGCCGCGCTGGTGGTGGATGCCAGCGGGCGCGCGTCCCGCGCCCCGGAATGGCTGCAAACGCTTGGTTACGACGCGCCGCAGGAAACTGTCATCAATGCCTTCCTGGGATATGCGTCTCGCTGGTACGAAAAACCCGCCGGTTTTGATGTTTTCTGGAAAGACCTGCTGATCGCCAGCCTGCCGCCGTATAACGCGCGCGGCGGCGGGCTGTGGGAAGTGGAGGATGGGCGCTGGGTGGTGACGCTGGCGGGCGCGAACCGCGATTACCCGCCCACCGACGAGGCCGGTTTTATGGACTTCGCCCGCAGCCTGCCCGTCCCGGAACTGTACGACGCCATCCGGCAGGCCAGGCCGCTGGGTGAAATTTACGGCTACCAGCGCACCGAAAACCGCCGGCGGCACTACGAGCGCCTGTCCCGCTGGCCGGAGGGGTTCGCCGTCCTGGGCGATGCCGCCTGCGGCTTTAACCCCATCTACGGCCAGGGCATGACGGTCGGTGCGATGCAGGTGGAGATGCTGGAAAGCTGCCTGCGCGAAGGCGGCCTGCCGGGCGTGGGGCGGCGCTTCCAGAAAAAGATGCCGGCAGTGGTGCGCGCCGCCTGGTTGATGGCAACAGGCGAGGATTTCCGCTACCCGGCTACCGAGGGCGGGCGGCCAGACCTGCCTTCCCGGCTGGTGCAGCGTTATGTAGACCGCTTCCAGGTGCTGCTGGCGGGAGATGCCGGGATGGCGCGTGCCTTCCTGGAAGTGACCAACCTGCTCCAGCCGCCGGAGGCGCTGTTCCGCCCGGCTTTTGCCTGGCGCGTGCTGCGCGGGGGATCGCTGGATAAACAGCGGGCCGCCGCCCACCGGGCAGAAGGGTGAAGGGGGGCGATAAACAGCCCTGGGTTTATGTATCTAAAGGTTGAATACGGCGAAAAATCGGGCGGCTGCGCCGGCCCGCGCCCCTACTCGAAACTTTAAACTCATAATGGCGCACCGCCGTGCGCCCCTACTTGGAACTTTAACCTATGGAACTATCTGCTCTCGATACCCCGCCCGCGCTGCTGGCCGACCGTTTTAAAACGCTGCGCTACGATGAAGACGCGCGCGCCGTGATCGTCCTCGACCGGCGCAAGTACCCGTTCCAGACCGAATATGTCACCCTGCGGACGGTCGAGGAGGTGGCCGAAGCGATCACAAACATGACCGTACAGGGCGGGCCGCCGCTGGCCTATGTGGCCGGTCTGGGGCTGGCGATGGCCGCCCGCGACCAGGACGCCCCGGCTGCTCGGCAGCGGGAACATCTGCAAACGGCGGCGGCGCGCCTGCTCGCCACCCGCCCCACCGCCGATGACCTGAAACAGATCGTGCCGCTGGCGCTGGAGGCCGCCCTGCAAACCCTGGACGCCGGCGGCGACCCCTTCCGCGCCGCGCTGGAGACGGTGAACGCCGAGATCGAACGCGGCAATGCCGTCAGCCGGCGGTGCGGGCAGTATGCCGCCCGGCTGGTCGAGGATGGCGACCAGATTTTGACCCACTGTTTCGCCGGGGCAGCTTTATGCTGGATGCTGTGGACGGCGCAGCGGCAGGGCAAAACCGTAACGCTGGTCGGCTGCGAAACGCGCCCGTACTTCCAGGGCGCGCGGCTGACCGCCGCCAGCGCCCGCGAGATGGACATCCCCTTCAAGCTCATCACCGACGGCATGGCCGCCCACCTGATGAGCGCAGGCAGGCTGAACAAGTTCATCTGCGCGGCAGACCGCATCACGATGGACGGGCATATCACCAACAAAATCGGCACGCTGGCGCACGCCATCGCCGCCCATCACTTCGGCCTGCCGTTTTACGTGCTGGGTTACGACGGCCCCGACCCCTCCACCGCCACCGGCGCGGACATCCC
>QUBZ01000120.1 GCA_014338005.1 Chloroflexota bacterium
CTTCGCTCCGACGCCGATCTGGCCAGGGCCATGCGCAAGCTGGTGGAGGCCGACGCGCGTCTTGCCGCGATCCTCGCCGAGAGCGGCATGCCCGCGTTGCGCCGGCGGCCGGCCGGTTCGAGTTCGCCGCGAGCGACGCTCCGGCGCCGTCCCCGGCGCCGAGGCGCGGCGCCCCCGCGCTGCCAGGGTGTGTCCCCGGGTGGCCCTGCCGGCTGCACCCCATTCGTTTGGGCCAGTCGTGTAGTCGCGCCAGTACCTTCTCGTTGTGTGCGTAGCGGTTGTGACCCTGCCCGCTCGAATGCGGCAGCATACGCTCTGTCGGTTTCAGCTTTAGCCAGATGCTCGTTCGCCAAGGTCGCAGACAGGGTCAACGCTCGCCCGGCCCGCTGCGCCAGTAATCCGCCGCGCCGGGTGTGGTCAGCCCCACCATGTCAATCGTCGTGCGTTCGCCTTCGTAACGCAGTAGGCCGGTATCATGCACGGCAATGACAGCATCCGGCGGCGTGTTGGCTTGCAGCCAGCGCGCCATTTGCAGCGGCTGCAAATACACGCAGCTCACGTTGAGCGCGTAATGGTGCAAAAACTGCGGCCACATCCACAGGGATGAGGCCAATAGAATGATGCTCAAAACACCCGCAAGTATCTGGAAAACTTGCCTTTGATTTCGTCTAAGGACTGAGGACTGAGGACTGAGGACTGCTGTTCCCCACCCCGCCAGCGGGAACAGCAGCGCCACAAACGGCATCTGGTAGCGTTTGAAGTGCCAGAAGGCCGTATCCAGCGTGGACACCGCCAGCGTGCCAACCACCAGCCAGCCGAGAATAACGAGAGCGACAAAAACACGACTCCGCAGAGATGAGGCATGTCTCGCCCTCACCAAGCACACTAATCCCACCGCCGCCAGCAGAAGCATCCCCGGCAGGATGTACATGCCCTCGCGCGGGCTGGTGCCGGTGAAAAACTCGCCCCACATGCGCGCGAAGTTTTCTATGATACGCCGGACGGCCTCGCCCCATTCAAACGGCACGATGCCAAACACCGATTTGGCCGCATTCCCCGACGCCATTGCCGAGCCGGTAACAAGCAGATTCACAAGCGGCTGCACGCCGATTGCCAGCAGCGGCAGCAGGAACACGACATATCGCATCCGTATGAATCGTCGCTGCTCCCCCACTCCGTGTACGGGGGGAGGGGTTAACCGCCATTGCAGCACGGCTGCCCCTACCGCCAGCAGCGTTAAAATCGCGCCCTCCGGTCTTATCAAGGCCAGCAGCGTCGCAGTAATGATAATTTGCCAGAAACGTGGTTTTCCCTCCTCTCCATGTACGGAGAGAGGGTCAGAAGTTAATGCATATACCACCCACAACGTGAACAGCACAACCAGCCCGGTTTCCATGCCGCTCATAAAATGCCACGACACCGCGCCGTTAAATGTAAAAATGGGAACGAGCGCGATCGCCAGCCGCTCCGGCGCGCCGCCGGCCCGCGCCAACCGGTATACCAGCCACGCCGAAACCGCCAGCGCCAGCGCGCCAATGCCCATCGCCCATAAGCCCAGGTTCAGCCCTTGAAAACCGAGTAAGTAACCCGCTGCGAGGATAAACGGGTACAGAAAACTGGTTGCGCCGGAGGACGGCGGCAGGCCGGGATTGTACACGTAAGGCTGCCCGGCAGCCAACTGCTTCGCATATTGGAAGTGAATGTAAACATCGTCCAGGGGCATTACAGGTTCGCCGCGCCCCGCCGCCAGGCCGGCGAACGTATAAACCAGAAAGACCGCGCCGGCCAGCGCGCAGCAGAGTCCCCAGACAATAAGCGGGCGTCCCTGCGAGACGCCCGGCGGTGATAATTGAGTCATAGACCAAATACCGTAGGGGTGGATTTTCAAACCCGCCCCTACCTCATTAACGCGAATACCCCTCGGCGAACGTATCAATCATCAGGCGCACATCGCCCAACGGGTACAAAATCGGGCAGGTGGCGCCGGAAGCGATATATTCCCGTACTTTGGCTTTAACTTCCTGGGGCGTACCGGAAGCCGTAATCATCTGCACCACGTCGTCCGGCACGAGGCGCATGGCCTCTTCGATCTGCTCCTCAGTGGCCGGCCAAGTCAAAACCTGCGCAATTTCATCCAGCAGCTCCTGGCTGACGCCGCTGGCCTTCATGATATGCGGCTGCTGGCCGAGGTACTGCGTCACCAACTTGCGGGCGGCATCCAGCGCCCGTTTGCGATTTTCCGGCTCGTCCACCGAGCAGACCACCAGCTGCGGGCGATCTATATCGTCCACATGGCGCCCGGCCAATTTTGCGCCTTCTTCAAGCTGCGCCAGCGCCGCCTCATTGTACTTGGGGGAAACCAGATAATTCAGCACCGCGCCGTCGGCGATTTCACCGGCCAGCGCCATCATCTTCGGGCCGGTCGCGCCGATGTAAATCGGCACGTTGCGCGGCTCTTTGCGCCCATGTACCACATCCAGTTCCACATCGGTCAGGTGAACGAACTCGCCATGAAACGTCACGCGCTTGCGCGCCAGCAGATCGCGCACAACGGTAATCACCTCGCGCATCGCCAGCAGCGGTTTCGAGCGGGTAATGCCCACCTTCTGCGCCAGCGGGTCCCACCATGCCCCTATGCCGCAGATAATCCGGTCAGGAGCGAGGTCGTCCAGCGTTAGAAAAGTCGCGGCAATCACAGCGGCGTTGCGCGTCCAGTTGTTAATGACGCCCGACCCGATCTGGATGCGCGATGTGGTAGCCGCAAAAGCGGCCATCGGGACGACAGCATCCCGTACCAGGCGGCTCTCCGCCTGCCATACCGCCTCGAATCCGCGCGCCTCGGCATACTGTACGTATTTAATCGCATCCTGTAAAGCGTGCGCGTCCTGTAAATAAAGGGCAACCCGATCTGCCATGTCCTTATATCCTCTGATGATTATTTGGGATGGTAGAATCGCATCAGCTCATTGTACACCGCCAGGTCTTCCGGCACATCAATATCCAGCATCAACCGCTGCGACTCATACACCTTAACTTCAGCTCCAATGCGCCGTGCCATATCCACATGCCGCCGGTAGCTCCCGGCTCCATAAGCATAACCGATTAATCCCGGCGGGCGTATGAACAGGGCATTCGTGCCATCCTGCTGCTGGTCGGTGGCGATGACCACCGTTCGCTCGGTCTGGCCCAGTTCGAGCAGGCAGGTCACATCTTCAGCGGCGATCAATGGCAGGTCGGCGGGCAGGATCAAAATTGCGTCGCTTTTCCAGCGCGCGACAACCTGGGTCGCCCGTAACAGCGCGTCGTTTAACTGTGGCGAACCACTCTCCTGGACAGTGCGTGCGCCGTACTCGCGGGCAATAGACAGAGCTTTACTGTCGCGGCTGATGACCAGTGTACCTATCACCTGAGGCACCGAGCGCACCACACTAAGGACATGCCGCAGCATCACCTCAGCCAACTGCTGCCGCTCGGCAGGGGACAATACCTGAGACAGCCGGCTCTTGGCGCGATTCAACGGCTTGACCGGGATAATCGCCCACACGCTCATAATTATTAGCGCCATCTGCCCATCGGTACAGGGCAACGCGCTGCTCCTCCTTTCATCAAGCGGGGGTATGGGGACAGATTCAAAACCCTTAAACTTGCATCGAAACCCAACTCTTTATCCACTCTATCACATTTTGCGCAAGATATATCTTATCATCATCAGATTTCATGATAGTTTCAAAAGCGGCCGTGTGGGCTAAAGGAATACTTAAAAAACCATCAGAACGGTCATAGATAAAGCCGTTGATCGTTTCCCCATAATGCCGCGCCACCACCTCCGGCGAAGGTTCGTAACCCAACTCTACCATTAGTTTAGCAGCCGGCCCTTTCAACGCCCTACCCCCAACAATTGGGGTGACGGCCACACGCGGCACAGGGCGCGAAGTCAGCAGCGCCCGCATCCCCGGCAGCGCCAGGATAGGATCAATCGAGAGCCAGGGGTTCGACGGGCCGATCAGGATGATGTTCGCCCGCTCCAGCGCGGCGCGCACCTCCGGCGTCATCGCCGCCCGCTCAATGCCTTCAAATCGCAGCGCCGTGACCACCGGCTGCCAGCGGTGGCGAACAAAATAGGTCTGGAAGCCGATCTCGCCGTACTCGGCGGTCGTAACCATTGTCGCCACCGGGTCGTCGGTCATCGGCAGAATCGTCTGCCGCACGCCCAATGCCGCCGCCAGCCGCGCCATAATCGTTGTCAGCCGTTCGCCATCCCGCAGCCATCCCGTCCGCAGCAGGTGCGTGGCGATGTCCTGATCGCCCAGGCGAAACCAGGTTTCTTCACCATAACGGCGCAGTGCGTCCAGGGCGATGGTCGTATCGCCGCCTATGCCCCAACCGTTGGTTCGGTCTACCAACCCCGCCAGCGTATACAGGATCGTATCCAGGTCGGGGCAGATTTGCAGGCCGTACAGCCAGAAATCATCAGCCGTATTCACGATGATCGTTAAATGCTCCGGCGGCAGGATGCGCGCCAAGCCAAAGGCCAGTTTTGCGCCCCCCACGCCGCCCACCAACACCACAACGTTCAGCGCCACAGCATCATCTCCTTCAGCGGACGGCGCGTTTTTTCGCGGCTCTCCGCAGGGTACCCCAGCGTAATCAAGCTCTGGGGCTGCCAATCGGCGGGTAATTGTATCACATCGCGCACCACGTCGGGGCAGAACAGCGGAGCGCACATCCAGCACGCGCCAAGCCCGGCATCGTGCGCCGCCAGCAGCAGATTTTGCCCGGCCATCGCCGCGCTTTGCACCGCCATCAGGTATTCCAGTTCGCTGCGCCGCCGGTCAGGGTAGCTGTCCATATCGGCCATCGTCAGGCATAATACGATCAATACCGGGGCGGACGTGACCCGCCGAATCGAGCGCGAAACATCGGCTTCGATAACATCAGCCGGCAGGCCGTCCTGCGCCAGGTCGTGCCGCAGCCGCGCGGCCATCGCCACAGCCAGCCTCGTTTTCAGACCATCGGACTCGACCACGGCGAAACGCCAGGGCTGACGGTTGTGCGCCGAAGGCGACCACCTGGCGGCTTCCAGCACGTTTTCAATCACCGCCCGTGACACGTTATCTGCGCGATACTGCCGGATAGAGCGTCGGGAGCGTAATAACTCAAGCAATGGTGATTGTAATTTTATATCGCCCATTATCATCTGTCATGATGTATCATCATCAAATCAGAATTTTTCAGCGGTACAGGTTCAGCTCCGGCGGGCGATTCAGGTCGTGGGCGCTGCCATCCAGCGGCGGGAAATCCAGGCCGCGCAGCAGCACGACCGGGCGACCTTCCGCAGCCTCCCCCGCCAGCAGGTTGGCCGCCGCTGCCACCTCGTCGGCATAACCCTGTACGCTGATGTGCAGTTTCCGCCCGAACAAATCCGGCTGGCCGCGTAAATCCAGCAGCGCCGGCATCCCGGCCACGCCGATTGCCACGCCGACGTTGCCCAATCGAAAGGGGCGGCCATGTGAGTCGCTGATGACGATGCCAACTTTCGCGCCGGTGGTTTGCAGCAGCCGGGCGCGAACCGCCCGCGCCGAAGCATCCGGGTCAAGCGGCAGCAGCAGCACGCTGTTTTCGCTGCCATCCACGTTGGACTGGTCAACCCCGGCACTGGCGCTGATAAAGCCCAAACGATTTTCCGTTACCAGCACGCCCGGCGCTTTGCGGGAAATTCCCCGGCTCTCCCGCAGGACAAGTTCAACAATACGCGGGTCTTTGCGGGTTTCTGCCGCCAGCCGCTCGGCTTCCTCGCCCGGCTCAACCGTTCGCAGGTCTACAAAACGCCCTTCAGCCTTCGATACAATCTTGGAGGTAATAACCAGCACATCGCCATTTTGCAGGGTGATGTCGGCGCGCACCAGCGCATCCAGGATAAGCTGCACCAGATCGTCGCCGGGCCGGATGATCGGAATCCCCGGCAGCGCAACGGCGGTGAACGAAACCGGTCTGGTGTTCACGTTATGGTAAACCGGTGATGCGGATACCGGCCCCTTTGATGCCATATGCCCGGTTGATGTACAGCAGCACCGGCGTCAGCGACTCTACGGCGACGGCATTCGCCAGCGGGCCGGCGTCTATGCCGCGCATCCCAACTGCTTCGACCAGTTTAATCACCAGCGATTTATCTTCGGCTTTATCCCCGCATACCAGCACGTCACAATCCACAATGTGTGCCGGGTCGTTCAGTTCGCCGGCGCTCACGTTCTGGAAGGCCGCCACCACCCGCACCGAGTCGCCCAAAAGCGCCTGGGCTTCCAGCGCCGCCGCCTTGCCCTCCGGCAGATGCACGGTACGCACCTGCGGCGGCTGGAGCGGCACGGTCAGGTCAACCAGCACCTTGCCGGCCACTTCATTTTTCACGCCTTGCAGCGTGTCTTTGTGCGCGGCATACGGCACGCTCAATACCACCACATCGGCCAGCGCCGCCGCATCGGCGTTGGAAGCTCCGCTCAGGTAATCTCCGCCGATTTCGGCGTTCATCTCGCCGGCGCGCGCGCGCGCCCGCTCGGCATCCCGCGAACCGATTATCACCGAATACCCCGCCAAAGCCCAGCGTTTCGCCAGGCCGGAGCCTTCCTTACCGGTACCGCCCAGGACAGCAATCGTCAGCAGTGTTTTTTCGTCAGTCATCCAGGAAAACCTTTACGTTACGTGTTAAAGAATCGCCTTTACATTGGCCGCGTACCGCTCCCACACTCTGGGGGCCAATTCTCGCGCCGCCCGCGCGATTTCGACCTCATCCAGCGTCAGCAACTGCCGGTCGCGCATCAACACCGACCCGGCCACGATGGTCGTCGTCACCATCGAAGCCTCGAAACCGAACAGGATATGCCAGGGCAAGTTGCCCTCCGTCAGCGGCGTGTAGGGGTGGTAATCCACCAGGATGATGTCCGCCGCCGCGCCGGGCGCCAGCACCCCCAACCGGGTATCCGGGAAAAACCGCTCGGCCAACCGCGCATTATTGTAAGCCGCCGCGCTGAAAATATCAGCCCCATTTGCCCGGCGCGGGTCGCGGTTGGCGACCTTGTGCAGCAAATAAGCGGCCTTCCAGTCCTCCCACATAACGTTGCTGAAGCCATCATTGCCGATGCACACCTTCATACCCTGTGCCATGAAATAATCGAAGGCCATCGCGCCCACACCGTTGTTCATATTGGAGCGCGGCTGGTGGCTGACCCATGTGCCGGTTTCCTGCAAAATACGCCGCTCGGTTTCGTTGATGTGAATGCAGTGGGCGGCAATCGTTTTGTCGCCCCAGATGCCGTATTCGTGCAGACGCTCCACTACGCGCCGTCCGCTGCGGCGCAGGCTGTCATCCTCGTCGGCTTCGTGTTCTGCCACATGCACATGAAAACCTGCCCCATCCGGGCGCGCGTCGGCGCAGGCCCGCAGCGCCGGGTCGTCGAGCGTCAAACTGGCGTGCAGCCCGAAGGTGCCGGCGATCAGCGGGTTTTCGTTATTCGCCATAAAACGCACGTTTTCGGCAATGCCCGCGCGCATTTTCTCCTCGCCGTCCCGGTCGGTAACTTCATAACACAGCACCGCCCGCAGCCCCGCCCAGTCCACCACATCGGCGACCACATCCAGGCTGCCTTCGATATAATTCGGGCTGGCGTGGTGGTCTATCAGCGTGGTTGTGCCATGTTTGACGGCATCCACCAGGCAGACCAGTGCGCTCATACGAACGCTGTCACGGTCAAGCGCCTTATCCAGCGGCCACCACAGACGCCTGAGAATCTGCGGAAAGTCCTCCGGCGCGGGGCCGGGTATCGCCATACCCCGCGCATACGCGCCGTAAAAATGCGTGTGCGCGCAGATGTTTCCCGGCATAACAAGCTGGCCGCGCGCGTTCAGCCGTTCGGCCTGCGGATACCGCGCCAGCAGTTCGTCCGTCCGCCCCACTGCCTGAATCACGCCGTCCTCGATATACAGCGCATGATCGCTCAGAATGCGATTGGGCGTTTCGTTCGTAATAAGCGTTCCATCCGTAATCAGCATGATTGGCTCTCCATAACAGTCGCCTGCCGCGCTTTTATTCCCCATCCATCGGGATGCTGATCGTCAGCGGCCCGCCCTGCCGCGCGATCTCGGCGCGAATCGCCGCCAGAATCGTATCCTCCTGCTGGCTGTCATCCAGGTAAAACACGCCGTTCGCCGGCTCGGTAGAGGCCACCAACGCGCCTTTTTGACATAATACCCGCAGTTCCGGCGGCGCGCTGCGATACTCGGCATCCCAGGTGCGTTCCGCCGGGATGCCCGCGTTCCGTAAAGCGTAGTAGATGCGGTCTACAAAATAATCCGCCTGGCTGTACAGGTCGCTGATGGTGCGCGCATGAACGAAACGATCCCAGGTGGTGTAAATAAACGTAATCACCCGCCGGGTCGGGTTTAACACCGGCGGGTCTTTTTCGATCAATTCCCCGATCTGCACCTTATAATACACGGTGTTCGCGCGCGGATGATCGGCTTCTCCCGGCAGCAGGTCAAGCCGGTAAGCCAGTTCCAACCCCCGGCGCTCGGCAAAGTAGCGAATACCGCCGTTTTGTTCCCCAAACGCCCGGCTCAGATAAAAGGCCAGATATTCCGCATTCACGCCGCGCGGCAGCCGGTCTTGCGGGATACGATACCAGCGTCCTTCCCGTGCATGAGTCAGGTCGCGTTTTCGGTTGATGACGCCGACAAGCACGCGGTCTTCGGGATACATCGTTTAACTCTGAACCGGACGCTGTTCAAGCCATGTTCAGGCTGCGCCCAATAGATCAATCATGCCGACCAGCAGAACCGGCGGCTTATGTTTAACCCTGCGCGGTCTGCCGCCGGTACTCAAGCAGCCGGGCATCAATGTCGGCTACCATCTGCTGGTGCGCTTCCCACCAGGCCGGGTCGCGCTGGGCATCCAGTTCTTCAACCGCTTTACCCTGCTGTTCGACCCAGGTATAGTATTTGAGGTTATGCCAGCGGGTTCGATTTTCCGGCGTGCCGGGTTGAATCCAATCGGTGCGCTGCCCCCGGAAGATGCTTTCCACCCGCCCGACGGCGGCTGCTTCGTCCAGCCGGCCATAAGTTTCGGCCATAGCGTCCATGACCGAGTGATACCGGTCTAACCCATCGGTGGCGATGGTGTAGATCACATCGTCTTTTCCGTAATTGTAATACCGGGCGGTTTTGATCGCCCCCAGGATATTGCAGATGCTGCTGATACCCAAAAGGCTGTAAACATCCTCGACCCAGGCCGCGTCTATGCCGTAGCGCCCTACCAGCGTCGAACGCCCGGCTTCCTCAGCGAACACCTGCAAGCCCTTTTTAACCTCAATATCATCCAGGCACATCAGGGCATCCATATTCCAGACATTGTGAATCCAGGTCACGTGTTTGTCGCCGATGCCCTGAATGTCGTGTGTGCCGTAGCCGTTGTTGTAAAGCGTCGGGCATTGAATCGGCTCCAGGCCGACGATTTTATGATCCGCCCACACCTGTTTCAGCCGGTCGCCCGCCGCAATCGTGCCGCCGCTGCCCATAGCCGACACAAACGCCGCCGCCCGGCCATTGCCCACCCCGCGCTGTTGCAGTTCCGCCGCCAGTTCGACGATGGTATTGCCGGTAACATAATAGTGAAAACGATAATTACCCATCACCTCAAACTGGTTAAGGACGCGAACGTTCGGGTCACTGGCGCGCAGCCGGTGCGTTTCGTCATAAATTTCCTTGACGTTGCTCTCCGAGCCGTAGGTTCTGATGATCTCCGCCCCATAGCTGTGGATGCGGTCGAAACGTTCCTGGCTCATGCCTTCCGGCAGCACCACCAGGCTCTTGCAGCCCATTCGGCAGCCCACCCATGCCCCGCCAATGCCGTAGTTGCCGGTAGACGGCCACACCAGCGTATGTACATTGGGGTCTACTTCGCCGTACAGCTCTTTTTCCAGCAGCACGGAATAAGCCGCGCCGACCTTATGGCTGCCGGATGGAAACTCGCGCCCGTAGAGGACGACGATATTGGCATCCACGCTGGTGAGCTGTTTAGGCAGTACAAAGTAATAAATTTTATTGTCACCACCGCGCCAGGTGATGTTATAGAGGTTGATCGGGTCGAGCGGATCAATATCCCGCATCCTCAACGCCTGCTGCCGGATGTTCGGCGCAATACGATCAGGATGCAGCATTTCCTCAAAAGTGGGGCCGGTAATCAAAATCGGTTCTCCTATGGCGTGTGTTGGATGAGAAGCTACCCCTCGTCATCAGTGATCTGCAGCTGTTGTTCGAGGGCGCGCATCTCGTTTAATAAATCATCTCGCTGGCGGGCCAACTGCCGGTAGCGTGCCAAATCTTCCGCCGACATCTGATCTTTATGCCCGCCATGCGCCATCAACAGGTTATCAATTTCTTCGTCGAGCGCCTCGTAGAGCAGAACGATTTTACGGTACTCCTGCACCTTGTGCAGTACGTTACGCTCATTTTCGCCCATGCTACGCCCCTACATCTCTGGTTCGGGTGTCGCCTTTGCTTCCTGGCCGCTTAATTTCGGCGTTTTGATATGATCGAGATTTACCCTGGTAGCGACCACGTACAGAGGCCGCCCGCGCGCTTCATCATAAATACGGGCGACGTACTGCCCCATCACGAACAGGAAAAACAACTGGAATGCGCTCACCGTCAGCAGCACCACGATGGTCGTAACCTGCCCACCCAGAAAATTATAACCCAGAATCAGGCGCAAAATGGCAATTACCGGTATCGCCAGCACCGCCAGCAAACCCAGGATAAATGCCACGTACACCATGATTTGCAGCGGGAAGTACGAAAAACCGGTCACTGCGTCCATTGCGAAGCGCACCATCTTTTTGAGCGGGTATTTGGTTTCGCCCCACTCGCGCGCTTCCCGGACGTAAGTTACACCGGTTTGTTTGAAGCCGATCCAACTCGTCATGCCCCGGATGAAACGATTATGCTCGCGCATGGCGTTCAGCACGTCCACCACTTTACGGTCCATCAGCCGGAAATCGCCGGTGTCCAGCGGGATGTCCACATCGGTGATGCGGTAAATCATCCGGTAGAAAATCTTGGCGGTCATCAGCTTAAACCAGCTTTCGCCCTTCCGCTCCTGCCGAACGGCATAAACGACGTGATAACCCGCCTTCCAGCGTTCAATCATCTCTAAAATCAGTTCGGGGGGGTCTTGCAGGTCGGCATCAATCACTACCATAGCGTCGCCGGAAGTATGGTCTAACCCGGCGGTTACGGCGATCTGATGTCCGAAATTGCGCGCGAAATTGACAATTTTGATGCGCGAATCCTGTGCGGCGATCTCCTCCAGCAGTTCCAGCGAACGGTCGCGGCTGCCATCGTTGATCGTCACCAGTTCCCAGGGTTCGCCCGTCGAATCCATGACGGCGCAGATACGCTCGTAGAGTTTTTTGATGTTGCCTTCCTCATTGTAAATGGGAGCAACGATGGAATAACGCGGTTTTTCGCTCATGCGTCCTCACAAGTTCAAAGCCTGTCGAACCGAGTCCAGAGTGGGCTGCACTCGCAGTCCTCCGGCGACGGACTCCTGCGCGCGCCGCACATCTTTCAAACCATTACCGGTCACCAGCAGCAGCACGCTTTCTGCCGCGCCGATCATCCCTGATTGTACAGCAGCCTGCGCCCCGGCGAAAACCGCCGCCGCCGCCGGTTCGGCGAAAACGCCGGTTGACCGGGCCAGAGCAGGAATTGCCCCGATAATTTGTTTATCCGATACCGTAACAAATGCGCCTTGCGTCTGCCGTACAGCCCGCAGCGCCCTGGCCCGGTCGCGCGGCAGCCCGGCGGAAATGCTGTCCGCGACAGTCTGGGCGGCGATCGGCTGCATATCTTCGGCGCGTGTGCCTTCTTTCCAGGCCTTAAAAAGCGCGGCGCTGCCTTCTGCTTGTACACCGATCAGGCGCGGAATCCGCTCTATCCAGCCAAGTTGGTACAGATCGTAAAACCCTTTGTAAACCCCGGCGATGATATTACCATCCCCAACGCTGACTACCACCACATCCGGCACGTTCCAGTTAAGCTGTTCGGCAATTTCAAACGCAGCCGTCTTTTTGCCTTCGACCGTGTACGGGTTAATACCCGTGTTCCGGCAGTACCAGCCTTCGCTTTGACAGGCCGCATAACACAGGTCAAAAGCGTCGTCGTAAGTGCCTTCGACCAGCAGCACCGCAGCGCCGTACACAAGAAGCTGCGCGATCTTCGCCTCTGGCGCGGCTGCCGGCACGAAAATAATCACCTTCATCCCCACCGACGCGGCGATGCCGGCCAGCGCCGCCGCCGCGTTGCCGGTGCTGGCGGTGCTAACAACCGGGATGCCCTGCTGCATGGCGCGGGCGACCACCAGCGCGCTCGCCCGGTCTTTGAGCGAACCGGTCGGATTCGCGCCGTCGTCTTTCACCCAGGCGCGGTGAACGCCCAAACTCTCGGCGGCGCGCGGCGCATCGTACAGCGGCGTAAAACCCACCCGCAGCGGCGGCGCTTCTGTATCCGACAGAACAGGCAGCAGCATTTTGTAGCGCCACATACTGTACGGCTGATTACGCAGCGTTTCGCGGTCAAGCTGCACCGCCAGAGCGGAATAATCGTACAGCACGTCCAGCGTGCCGACCGGCCCGCATACCGGGCAGGTGTAGGCGACTTCCTTCGCCTGGTAGCTGCGTCCGCAAACCGAACAGCGCAGTTCAAGAATATCGGCCATCGGGAAAAATCCTTTAACCCAGAGACACAGAGGGCTTCCCCTGTATCTCCGAGTCGCTGTATTACGCTTTTAATTCTTCAAAATACTGCCGCAATTTGTCGGCATACGGTAGGCGTTCTTCGCGCGTTGTTAGACGGTAAGCATGATGATCTTCATACAGCCGGTCGCCATGATAGCGCGGGAACACATGCAGATGATAGTCAACGACCAGCCGCTAAAGCGGCTGGCTTGTCCCTGGCGCTGCGCCCGCCGCTTCGGTGACAGCAGCGTTGATGGCGGATGCATCCGAGACAATAGGCGCATTGACTGACGCCCAACAAGCAATGTTTTTCGCAGC
>QUBZ01000012.1 GCA_014338005.1 Chloroflexota bacterium
CGAAATGGCGAACGCGATCATCGCCCTGCTGCAAAACCCGAACCGGCGGGAGGAACTGGGCGAACGCGCCCGCCGCTACGTCAAACAGCATTACGATTGGCCGGTGTTGATCCCGCGTCTGCTGGCGATCTACAAGGAACTCGGTCTTGAATAGGGAGACGCTCGTCCTCCGCAATCGCCACATGGCGGAAGCCTTCCACAGCACCGCGCCCAAACACCACCTGCGCCGTCTGCTGCTTTCGGCAGCCGCCCGCCTGCCCGTCCCCAATGCGCCCACTCAGGAACGAAATCGGATTCTGCTCATCCGCCCGGATCATCTGGGCGATGTATTGTTAACCACCCCGGCCATCCACGCCCTGCGCGCCGCCAACCCGGAGGCGGAAATTCACGCCCTGGTTGGCCCCTGGTCGGCAGACGTGATGGCTGCCTACCCGGAGGTAGACCTGGTTTTAACGCTGCCCTTTCCTGGCTTCAGCCGCACGCCCAAAGAGAGCCTGCGCTCGCCTTACGATCTGGCGGCGCGGACGGCGCGGCAGCTTCGCGCCATCGGCTACAGCAGCGCGGTCATCTTCCGCCCCGATCACTGGTGGGGCGCGCTGGTGGCGAAGCTGGCCGGCATCCCGGAACGCATCGGCTACAACCTGCCCGATGTAGCGCCCTTCCTGACCACCGCGCTCGAACACCGGCAGGAGCATGTCGTCAAACAGAGCCTGCGCCTGGTCGAACGCTGGACAGGGCCGCTGCCGCCGGAAACGGTTGTTTACCGCTTCCCGGTTGATTCGGCCAGCGAAGGTTACGTGAGAGGCTATTTGCAGGAATGGGGCATCCCGGACGGCGCGCGGCTGCTGTGCATCCATCCCGGCACGGGAACGTGGGTTAAACACTGGCAGGAAGAACGCTGGGCGTCGGTGGCGGACACCCTGGCGGAGCAGCTTAACGCGCGCGTGGTGTTCACCGGCGGCGACCACGAGCTGGCGCTGGTGCAGCGCATCGCCGGGCAGATGCAGCAGCGCGCCTGTATCATGGCCGGGGATACCCGCGTCGGCCAGCTGGCGGCGCTGTTTAAACGCGCAGCCGTCGTTCTGGGGCCGGACAGCGGCCCGCTGCACCTGGCGGCTGCCGCCGGCGCGCCCACCGTCACGCTCTACGGCCCGGCAGACCCGGCGGAATTTGGCCCCTGGGGGCCGCCTCAAAAACATCTGGTGATCGCCAGCGACATCGGCTGCCACCCCTGCCGCGTGCTGGACTGGGGCAGCGACGACCCGACCTTTCACCCCTGTATGCGGGACATCACCGTTTTCCGCGTACTGGACGCCGCCCGCCGCGCCGCCAACAGCCGCTAATCCGGTATCACCACCTGGTCGAGTCCGGCTTCGGCAGGCGGGAAGCGCGGGTTCATTGCTTCCAGCGTTTTGAGAATCACCTGCGTCACAAACAGATCACGATACCATTTGCGGTTGGCCGGCACGATGTGCCAGGGCGCATATTCGGTGTTGCAGCGTGTCAGCGCGTCCTCGTAGGCTTTCATATAATCGTCCCAGCGTTCACGCACCGGCAGGTCGCCCAGCGAAAACTTCCAGTGTTTGTTAGGGTTATCCAGCCGCGCCAGCAGCCGTTCTTTCTGTTCGGCCTTGCTGATATGCAGATAAAACTTGAGGATGCGCGTGCCGCTTTCCACCAGCAGCCGCTCGAAAGCGTTAATGTGATCGTAACGGCTTTTCCACACCTCCGGCGGCACGAGTTTGTTAACGCGCACCACCAGCACATCTTCGTAATGGCTGCGGTTGAAGATGCCGATGAAACCTTTGGCCGGGGTATGCCGGTGGATGCGCCACAAAAAGTCGCGCGCCAGTTCTTCCGGCGTCGGCGCTTTAAACGACGTAACGGTCACGCCCTGCGGGTTAACGCCGCTGAACACTTTTTTAATCAGCCCGTCCTTGCCGCCGGTGTCCATCGCCTGCAAAACGATCAGCAGCGCCTGTTTGCCCTCCGCATACAGGCGTTCCTGCAAATCCTGGATGCGCTCTTGCAGGCGGTCGGTTTCATCTTTGGCGGTCTGTTTATTCCAATCCTCGTGAAAGTCCGGGTCATAATCCTTAAGGTTTATTTTCGTGTCCGGTAAAGGAGAAAAATCGGCTCTTTTCATTTTTTCGCTCCGTTATTATTCGGCCTCGCTGCGCGGCGAAACCATCCGCGTTTCTTCGTTGCGGTACGTCACCATGCCCTGCCCCGCGCCTTTGATCTTTTTCACGTACATGCAGCGAGTCACGTCCACCGGCACTTTGCTGTCGTTCCGCCGCGCGCTGTAATACGCCGCCAGCGCGGCGGCGCGTTCGATCACCGCTTCAGGAACGGGCCGCCCGTCGAACTTGATGATAACATGCGCGCCGGGTACGTCGCGGGCGTGCAGCCACCAGTCCTGCCCGCCGCCCTTGCCAAACGTAACCTGTTCGTTCTGGCGGCTGCTGCGCCCCATCCAGATCACAAACCCTTCCGGCGTCACCACCTTAAGCGGCGCGCTCTGGCCGCCCCCTGCGATAGGTCTGGCCGTTTTGCCGTGCCAGTACCCTCTGGCCTGGAGTATCTGCTGCACTTCGTCAATTTCCGGCCAGCTGGCGGCCAGGTTCAGGTCGGTTTCCAACTGCGCCAGGAAGGCCAGCTCGTGGCGCGTTTCTTCGACCAGGCGCGGCACGTCGTCCAGGGCGCGTTTGGCCTTGTCGTAACGCTCAAAATACCGCTGAGCGTTCTCCAGCGGCGTCAGCGCCGGGTCGAGTTTGATGACCAGTTCCGGCGCGTCCGGGTCGTACAAGGCCTTCAGTTCGGTCTGCCCCGGCTGGAGCGTATATTGATAGGCCAGGATTAACTCGCCGCTCTGGCGCAGGCGTTCGCGCTCGGCCTCGTCGGTCAGCGATTTTTCCAGCGAGGCCAGCTTGCCGCGCTGGCGCGCTATCGCCTCCTGGATGGCGGCCCGCACCGGAGTTTTGGCCGCCTGATAGGCTTCCTCACCCACCGGCGCGCCGTAGAAGGCGGTCAGGGCTTCGCTGGCCGTCGCCACCGGATGCCAGCCGGGGATACTTTCCAGCGGATAAACGCTGTAGGCCGCCGTACCGTTTTCGTCCTCGGCGATACCCGGCTGCCATTCGCGCCGCGCCAGCGGTTCGACCAGCGCCGTCAGGGCAGCATAAATGCGCTCTACGTCGGCATCGAACGCCTTCTGGTTAGCATCGCCACCAGCCCGGTAGATGACCTCGCGCGCCAGCAGCGGGCTGACACCCAGCAGCCGCGAAGCGAGAAGCTGCTGCGTTTTACGTTTAGGATCGTCGTTCTGCTGGAAGATACCTTCAAAGGCTTCCGGCGACAGGCGAGTCGGGTCCAGCTTGCCGACCTGCGGCGGCGGCAGTTTATAATCGTGGGCTGGCAGACTCAGACGATAGCGGTTTTCGTCCGGCCCCACCCGCCGCAGGCAGTCCAGGATGATACCGCTCTGCACCAGCAGGATATTGCTGCGCCGCTCCATCGGCTCGACGACGATGCTGGCCTGTCCCTCCGGCCCGTCCACGTCCAGCGTCAGGATGCGCTCCCAGGCCGGTTGGCTGGCGTGAGTCACCACCCCGCCCTCGATATAACGCCGGAACAGCAGCCCCAGCTGGCTCGGTTTGCTCAGGCCGCGCCGCAGTTTATCGCCGACCAGGTGAAGACGCGGCGTCTGCGGGTCGGCGCTCAGGTACAAATAGCGCCGCCGGTGATGCGCGTAAATCTCCAGACCCAGGCCGGCGGCATCCACATCCAGCACATCCTGGACGCGACCACCCACCAGCGTATCCAGAAATTCGTCCACCAGCGCCGAAAGCGTGAAAACATCCAGGTACATAACGCCGGCTCCGTATACCGGGTCAAAACGCCGGCTCGACGGCGGCTATCAATAGGCATCCGGGCTGAGCAAGTAGGCGATGATGTCCCCCAGGTCGCGCCCGGTCAGCAGGTCAGGGTAGTTCTGCGGCATGGCCGGGCTGAAGCCGTCCACAACGTAAGCCGTCGGGTGCGTGATCGATTCGTAAACATAGGCTTCGGGGCGTAAGGGCGGGCGGCGCAGAGCAGCGCGTTCGGCCAGCCCCGCGAAAGGCGGCGCAATATCATTTACCGCGCCCATACGATGGCAGGCGATACAGTTGTATTTTTCCACCAGCGCCGCGCCGCGCTCCGGGTCGGCCTCCGCCAGCAGCGGCAGCACTTCGTCCAGATAAGCGGCGGCATCCAGGGCAGCCGGGGTCGGGCGTTCCAGTTCCGCGCCGGTCGAAGCCGCAAACTCGACCAGAAAGATAACCGTAAAAACCAGCAGCATCACCAGCGCGACGAACACCGGCCAGCGGCTTAAAGTCTTTCCGTCCTTCACAGCACCAACCGATCAAGCATCATGGCTAAAAACAGAAAGGCTAGGTAGGCCGTCGAATACTTGTACATGCTGCGGGCTGCCGCGCCGGTCGCCTGTTGAATCAGCCGCACCGATGCCCGTATCAAACCCAGTCCCAGCGCCACCGCCGCCAGCAGGTAGACCACACCCAACACCTGGAACGGCACCGGCAGCAGCGTGATGATGAATAACTGAATCGAATACAGCAAAATCTGAAGCCGCGTCACTTCCTCGCCGCGCGCTACCGGCATCATCGGCACGTCGGCCAGCGCGTAATCCTTATTCACCAGGATCGCCAGCGCCCAACTGTGCGGCGGCGTCCAGTAAAACACAATCGCAAACAGGATGAATGCCTCCAGCGACAGCGAGCCGGTCACAGCCGCCCAGCCCACCAGCACCGGAACAGCCCCCGCCCCGCCGCCGATGAGGATGTTCACCACCGTGTTGCGCTTGAGAATCAGCGTATACAGGATGACGTAATACAGGCTGCCGAACAGCGACAGCCCCGCCGCCAGCCAGTTCACCCACAGCCCCAGCACCAGCACCGCCCAGGCCACCAGCGCCAGCCCGAACAGCAGCGCGTTGATCGGCTCGATGCGCCCCGACGGCAGGGGACGCCGCGCGGTGCGCGCCATCTTGGCGTCCATGTCCCGGTCAAGATACTGGTTGATGGCGCTCGACCCCGCTGCCGCCAGCGCGCCGCCGGTCAGCGCCGGTATCAGCAGTTTCAGATCAGGAATGCCGTCCGCCGCGATCACCATCGCCGTCAGCGTGGTGAACAGCAGCAGCAGCACGATTCGCAGTTTCGCCAGTTCGAGATAATTTTTGAGGGTTGAGGTAACGGTTAACTGGTAACTTCGGATTGTGGATTCCATCTTTGCTCGCTTACATTATCAGTCGCTTCCCGACCGTTCATCCATTCCATCGCGCTCAACACCACCAGCAGCCCCCAGGTCGCCGCCGCCAGCCCCACGTGCGCGGCACCCCACAGCGGCGCTGCGCTGCTCAACACGTACAGCGCCCCCACTCCGGCCTGCCCCAGATAAACTACCAGCGCCAGGCCGGCCAGCAGGCGCGCCTCTCGGTCACGATTTTTGAATACGTACCACACCAGCATCGCCAGCGAAATGCCCAATGCCAACACGGCGAAGCGGTGAACCATGTGTATCGTCGCCAGCTGCCCCTGGCCGAAGGGGAATACCTGCCCGTTGCACAGCGGCCAGTCGGTGCAGGCCAGCGTGGCCCCACTGCCGCGCACCAGCGCGCCGGTTAAAATAATTACCAGCGACAGCGCCGCCGTGACATACGTCAGCGCCGCGATAAAATCGCCCTTGTGCGCCCCCACAGGCCGGTATGACGCCCAGACACCCGCCGCCAGCAGCGCGCCCAGCAGCAGCATAGCCGTCCCCAGATGCAGGGTGACGAACGTCGGCGGCAGTTCCAGCACCACCACAACCGCGCCCAGGGCGCTTTGCAGCACGAACAACCCCGCCGCCGCCAGCGTGATATTCAGCACCGCTTTCGACTGCCGGCGGTACGCATGCAGGGCAACCGCCAGCATCCCGATGCCCAACAGGCCGATCAACACGGCGAACAGCCGGTGCAGCCATTCAATCCAGGCGGTCAGGTTGTCCAGCGGGGGGAAAATTGTGCCGTTGCACAGCGGCCAGTGGCTGCCACAGCCCAACCCGGAGTCCGTAACCCGGACGACCGCCCCAAAAATAATCAGCCCGAAGGTAAAAAGCGCCGTCGCCAGGGCGAGGCGCGTAAACAGAGGTGGAGAAACCGACTGCATAACCAACCCAACTTACTAACTACCCGGCCAGAAGGTTCTGTGTTTGAACAAAAGGAATGGATCACTAGTGTTATCTCAGCGTATCAGGCTTAAATGCTGCCTGTAAATCACAAGTCCATAAGATGCCAGATCAGGTATTCAGGGTCACCAAGGGTTGTGATTTAAACTGGTAACTGACAACTTGTAGCTGGAAGCTGCACTAGGTTTCTTCAGCCGGCCGCCGCGAGGCGCTTTCGAGGCGCGCCTCGGCCTGCACTTTTTTCACCTGCCAGTTCAAAAACCAGATCACCAGCATCACCGTCAAACCCGCGCCGATGAGGTTAAACACCACACAAGCCACCACCAGGAAAAGCTGCTCGGCCTTCCAGGGGGTCATATCCAGCACCGAGGCGTCAGGATTGGCCGTCGAACGGATGACCCAGGGGAAATTCGCCGTCCCCCCACCCGCCGCGATCTGCGCCGTCAGGCCGCCGCCAACGATTAAGACCATCACCAACGCCGCAACCAAAATCAATCGCCTCACCGAAACCCCTCCGCTCATCATCAAACACAGACAAAATGCTGCGAAATTGTACTCTTTCTCACAACCCGTCGCAAGCCGGGCGCGCCCGGCATTTATCTATAACGCATCGCCGTTAGAAGGGTCGTCTGTGGGCATTTCGCGGGTTTCCTGCGAGTCGTCGCTGATGGCGTCACGCTCCTCGCTGGCCGCCGACACTTGGCGGGTTTCGCGGCGCTCTGATCTTTCGCCAACTTCATAACGCACTTCTCTCACCCGGTCGCCCCCTTCGCCAAGCGCGTTCTGGAGCGGCAGCGCGACGTAAAAAACCGACCCTTCCTTCGGCTTGCTCTCCAACCAGATCTGCCCGCCGTGTTTTTGCACGATGGCTTTGGTGATCGCCAGCCCCAGGCCGCTGCCTTCGATTTTGCGCGCCACGCCTTCCCGCGAGCGGAAAAAACGCTCAAAAACATGCGACTGGTCTTCCGGGGAAATGCCGATGCCGCTGTCGCGCACGGTCAGGATCACCCGGTCTTCGTGCCGCACTGCTTTAATCCACACCTGCCCGCCATCATGGTTGTATTTGATGGCGTTGGACACCAGATTATCAACCACCTGGGTGATCCGCTGCAAATCGGCCACAATCAGCCCCAGTTTGGGGTCGAGGTCGAGATGTGTCACGATCTGGCGGCGTTCCGCCGACGGGCGCAGCAAATCCACAACTTCGTGGATTACCAGGCCCAGATCGCAGTCCATCAGGGTTAACGCCATATCGGCGTCAATCCACGAGATTTCCAGCAACCGGGCGACCAGATGTTCCATCCGCTGCAAACCGGCCATCGCCTTTTCGGCAAAGTGCTTCTGGCGTTCGTTGAGTGGGCCAAGCTGCTGCACCAGTTCGATACACCCGCGCACCGAGTTAATCGGCGTTTTTAGATCGTGGGCAACCGCATTTAACCAATCGGCTTTCGCCTCGTTTACCTGCGTCATCGGTTTTCTTCCGAGCTTAATAAAGTGGGTAAGATATTTAAAGCCTGGGCCAGTCGTGTGCCATGCCAGGTCAGCAGCGAACCATCCACCAGCTTAATCCGGTTGTTCCGCGCCGCCGGCACGTCCAGCGCCGCGAACAGGGGAATATGCGCTTCGGTAAAAGCATACGGCTCGCTGGGTAGTAAAATAACATCCGGCTGGGCGGCGGTCACTTCTTCCAGCGTCACGCGCGGATAGCGGGTATCCCGCCCAGCGGCACGCGGGCCATCGTCGGCATATGGCTCGGCAGCGCCCAGGTCAGCTTGCAGCGGATACCGCCGCCCCCGGTCGGCAAAAACGTTCAGGCCGCCGCATACCCGCAGCAGATCATGACAGTACGTGTCGGCGTTAAACGTCATCAGCGGCTCCAGCCAGATGGGGACGAATACGCGGGCGGGTTCCTCCCGGCTTTCGCTCAAGCGCAGCACCCAATCGTAGGATTGTTCGATCAGCCGCACGCGCGGCACCATCACCGGCTCATCGAAGACGTGCATGATGTTCCACAGCAGATTGATGGCGTCCGCCACCGTGCGCGGGAACGTCACCCACACCGGGATACCGGCTTCGCGCAGGGCGTCCACATGCTCCTGATGATTCTCCTCGCGGTTGGCGATCACCAGATCGGGCTTCAGAGCGATGATGCGCACCACGTCGGGGTTTTTCGTCCCGCCGATGCGCGGCAGATTTTTGACGCCCTCCGCCGGAAACACGCAGTAGTCCGTGATGGCGATCAGCCGGTCGCCCAGGTTCAGATCAAACAGCGACTCGGTCACGCTCGGCACTAACGACACCACCCGGCGCGGCGGCTGCGTCACCGGCGTTTCCATCTGGTAGAAATAAGTTCGGGCATCCAAAACGTTTGCCTCCATACACCGGCCAGCCGTTTAGCCGAACCGCACCAGTTGATCGCGCTCCGGCCCCACGCTGGCGGTAAAAACCGGCGTTTCGCACAGCGCGGCGATGCGCCGGATGTAAGCGCGCGCGGCTTCCGGCAGGTCGGCGGCCTGGCGCGCCGCGCCGATGTCCTCCCGCCAGCCCGGCAGCGTTTCGTATACCGGCTCGACACGCTCCAGGTCGCGGGCAGTGGCGGGGGGGGTGTCAAGCGTCTGGCCGTCCAGCCGGTAAGCGACCGCCAGTTTAAGCTCATCGAAGCCGCTGAGTATGTCGAGTTTGGTCAGAAACAGTTCGGTACAGCCGTTAATCAACGCCGCATACCGCAGCATAACGCCATCCAGCCAGCCGCAGCGGCGCGGGCGTCCGGTCGTCGTGCCGAACTCGTCCCAGAAGTGTTCGCCCGTCCCGCGCAGCCGGTCGCCGATTTCGCCGTGCTGTTCGGTCGGCATCGGGCCGGCCCCCACCCGCGTGCTGAAACACTTGGCTGCCCCAACTACCCGGTCAACACACCCCGGCCCGATACCCAGGCCGGTCAGCGCGCCGCCGGCGGTGGGCGACGAACTGGTAACAAACGGGTAGCTGCCATGATCCACGTCCAGCAGCGTCCCCTGCGCGCCCTCGCACAGCACCCGCGCGCCGGCCTTTAACCGGGCGTTCAGGTAAACCGCCGTGTCGGCCAGATACGGTTTCAGGCGCGCTGCCGCGTCCAGATACGGCGCAACCGCCGAATCGGCGTCTACCGCTTCCAACCCCTGCTGAAGCAGCGCGGCGTTCGCGTCCTGAATGGCCTGGTGCAGCATATCGGCGAAATCTTCCACGTTCGCCATATCCCCGGCGCGGATTCCCCGGCGTCCGGTTTTGTCCAGGTAAGCCGGGCCGATGCCGCGCAGCGTCGTGCCGATGGCCTGGCTGCCCAGTTTTTTCTCCGACGCGCCGTCCAGGGCGATATGCGCCGGGGTGATGATGTGCGCCCGCGTGCTGATGCGCAGTCGCTCCGGCGAAACATCCGCGCCCAGTTCGCGCAAATCGGCGATTTCCTTCACCAAATTAACCGGGTTAATCACCATGCCGTTGCCCAGCACGCAAACCGCCCGCTCGTGCAGGATGCCGGACGGAATCAGATGCAGCTTGAACACCTTCTGTTCAACATAAACCGTATGCCCGGCATTGTCACCGCCGCCGTAGCGCGCCACCACGTCTGACTCGGCGGCCAGCCAGTCCGCGATACGTCCTTTACCCTCGTCGCCCCATTGAGCGCCCACCAGAATTGTCGCAGGCATTAATCCCCCTTCGGGCTTGTATAGTCGCTTCCCAGGGCTACCGTCACCTGACGCTGCCCCCAGGCTTCGACCTCACCATCCGGCCCCAGCGCCAGCGCCGAACCCACGCCGACGCCGACCGCTATCGCGGCGGGATGCTCGCGCAGCACGTTCTGCGCCAGTTCGGACTGCGCGGCGCTGGTGACACCCGGCAGAACGAGCGCGTTTTCCAGCCATGCCAGGCCGGGAAGCAGTTCGCCCGCCGATTTCGCCACCCACGCGCCAAAAACCATCGCGCTTAACCCCTCCGCCAGGATAACCGCCCCATTTTCAAAAGCGGTCTGTATGCCCGCCGCCGCCGCGCCTATCAACCCCGATCGCAGAACCGCCGCGTCCGGCCCATCCTCGATGACGACGATGCCGGCTTCGGCCAGCAGAGCAGTCAGCGTCCGGTCATCTTCGGTCAGCGCATCCACAATGTACCCCGGCGGCGCGCCCAGACCATCCATATCGGCCAGCGCGCGTTCACTCCAGCCGTCATGATTGCCCAGGCTGACGTAGGCCACGCCGCCGTCGGCAGCCGCCCGCCCCAGCGCCTGCGCGCGCACCGCGCCGGTTTGCCCGCCCCCGCCGGATAACACCAGCCAGCCGCGCCCATCCAGCCAGCGCAGCACATTTGAACTCGCCATCACGCACCTGGTAAAACGTACTCCGCCACCGCCGCCGCCAGCAGCGCCGCGCCCAGCGGCAGGCCGTCCTCGCAAAAATCGAACCGGGGATGATGATGGCCGTAGTAGATTTCCTGGTCTGGCACAGCCGCGCCCAGGAAAAAATACATGCCCGGTATATCGGTCATGAACAGACCCACATCTTCCGCGCCCATCGTGCGCTCGTCCAGTTCCAGGGCGTCCGCGCCCAGCATACGACCAAAAACCGCCCGCAGCCGCGCGCTGACTTCCGGGTGATTAACCACCGGCAGTACGTGATGTTCGATAATCAAGTCGGTGGCGCAGCCCATCGCCTCGCCGATGCCTCGGCTAATTTCGCCCATGCGCCGCTCGATCAGATCGCGCACCTCCAGCCTGAAAGCGCGGATCGTACCGCGCATTTCCACCCCCTGGGGGATGATGTTAAAGGCCGTGCCGGCGTCCAGTTGGGTGACGGAAATCACGGCGCTGTCCAGCGGATTCGCGTTCCGGCTGACGATGGTCTGAAAAGCGATGATGATCTGCGCCGCGCATACCACCGGGTCTACCGCCTGATGCGGCGAAGCGGCATGGCCGCCTTTACCCGTAATTCTGAGCGTGAAGGTAGACGACCCCGCCATCACCGGGCCATCCGCCACACCCAGCCTGCCGAACGGCATCCCGTTCCATAAATGCAGCCCCACGCTCACATCCGGGCGCGGGTCGCGCAGCGCACCGTCAGCAATCATGGCTTTTGCCCCGCCGACGATTTCTTCCGCCGGCTGGAACACAAACTTCACACGCCCGGCCATCCGGTCGCGGTGCTGAGAAAGCAGTTTCGCCACGCCCAGCGCAATCGTCGTATGGCCGTCGTGGCCGCAGGCGTGCATCACGCCCGGCTGCGCCGACGCATGTTCAAATGTGTTTTCCTCCTGGATGGGCAGCGCGTCCATATCGGCGCGCACCAGTACGGTCGGCCCGTCCAGCTCGCCTTCCAGCAGGCCGATCACGCCGGTTTTGCCCACCCCGGTCTGCACCTCCAGCCCCAGTTTTGCCAGTTCCTGGGCCACGATACCCGCCGTTCGGGTTTCCTCAAACGCCAGTTCCGGGTGGCGGTGAAAATCGCGCCGGCGAGCGATCAGTTCATCTCGCAGCGCCGCCGCCTCGGCCAAAAAATCAATCATCATCTTTTCTCACAGTGTCGGATGCTCTGCCTAAACGGCTTCAGAGCGTAATTACGCGAAAATAATCCATGTAACGCGGCTGGTCGGGCGGCGCTTCCGGGTCAACATTCGCCCGCAGACGTTTTTCCAGCGCCTCGAAGTCCTTAATCTGGCTCTGGTGTTCCCGCAGCGCCTTCAGGCGCGTTTCAAAATAGGCCGTCACATCTACTTTGGTGTTCGCTTCGCGCGTCCCGGTAATCCACACCTGGCGCACTTTATGCGGCGGAAGCCCTTCATCCCGCTCCAGTTCAATGAAATACAGGCGGCTGCCCGCCCCCGGAAAAACGGCATCTAGCGCCGCCGCACCAATCGCGCGGTGGTCGGGATGGTTCAGGCGATTGGCGCTCGTCCACCAGGTGGTCGGGTCGCCCGTCACCAGAATATCCGGTTTTTTCAAACGAATCAACCGGATGATGTCCCGCCGCAGTTCCAGCGTTGCTTGCAGTTCGCCATCCCGGCAGCGCAAAAAAACCACCTCCTGGACACCTAACACCGCCGCCGCCCGGCGCTCCTCATCCTCGCGTATGGCCGCCAGCCGCTCGCCGGTCATGTCCGGGTCATCGCTGCCTTTGTCGCCGCTGGTCGCCAGCACAAACGTGATGTGCGCGCCTTCCGAAGCCCAGCGCGCGAACGTACCTCCACAAAAAAATTCCGGGTCGTCCGGGTGCGCGAACACGCCCATAACCCGCTTTGGCGATTGCGTAACCGAGTCTGCCATGTCATCTCCAGTCCTAAAAACGTGCCGGGATTTTGCCTGCGCCGTTCGCCTTTTTCTACTCGGCGTCGGGGTTCGTTTTCCCCGGCTTTGCGCCACACTCGCACGGCCCATCACCGTGTCTGTTACAGGGTTCCTGAGCCTTCTTTTGCAAGGCTTCCCATTCCTCTATCGGGATGATCTGCTCCCGCTGCACCACATGCCGCGCATCCTCCACCAGCACCGTCACCGCATCCTGAAGCGGGTGGACATCCAGCACCTTACCTTCGCCATGCGGCGTGCCGACCCGTTTGTTCTTTTTCGGCAGCTGCTTGCGCGCCTCGACGTATTGCTCGTATTCGTAAACCAGGCAGCAGCGCAAGCGCCCGCACATGCCGGTGATTTCGGACGGATTGAGCGAAATCCCCTGCGCTTTTGCCATCTTGATCGAAATAGGGCTGAAATCGGTCAAAAATGTGCTGCAGCAGCGCATCTCGCCGCAGGCGCCAAAACCGCCCAGCAGCTTGGCGACATCGCGCGGGCCGATCTGCCGCATTTCGACCTGCGAAGTCGGGAACATGCGGTTTAACTCGTTCCACAGGCGGCTGGTGTTCACCTTATCTTCCGCCGTGAACAGAAACGTCAGCAGCGTGCCGTCGTAATTGTAGTGGGCAGCCACAAATTTGACGTTCTCAAAACCGCCAATCAATGCGGCTTTGTCCTCGCAGCGTTCCAGCGCCTCCTCCTGTTTGGCCTCCCACTGCTGCTTCAGGAGCAGATCGCGCGGCGTCGCCAGCCGCAAAATCGGTTTATAGTCCGCGTTCTGTTCATCGGCGGCGGCGAAACCTGCCACCTGCCCCATCTGGCGACCGCGTGCCGTCTCGACAATCACAAAATCACCGGCTTGCAGCTCCGGGAACGCGCTGTAGTCGAAGTGATAGAGCTTACCAACTTTGTGAAATCGCACGCCGGCAACCATCTGCCGGCGGCTTTCCTGAACGTCAATCATCGTTATTTACCTTGAAAAACCCATTCCTGAACACCTGAAATCCTTGACTCTTTACATCATAAGGCACGGTGGGCGATTCTGGCAAAATATTGACATAAATTCAGCAAAATGCTAGTCTCAAAAAGCCGCAGCCGTAATTCACCCACCTACAGGGTGTTTCAATCCAGATACCAAATGTATTACCATCGTCGTTGTGTGTGCGGCAGGGGGGCAGATGAGAACCCTGGTTATGAAATTCGGCGGGTCATCCGTCGGCACAAAAACCGCGCTGACCCAGGTTTTGAGCATTGTGCTTTCGGAACGCGAGCAGTGGGACCGCATCATCCTGGTCGTCTCCGCCCTGGATGGCGTCACCGACGCCCTCATCGAAGCCGCCCACCTGGCGCACCTGGGCAACCAGCGCGGCTACCGGCGCATTGTCGCCAACCTGCGAACCCGCCATATGGCTTTAATCGAAGAACTGCCTCTCAGCGCCACCGAACGCGCGGCGCTCCAGGCCGACATTGACCGGCTGCTGTTCGACATGCTCGACATTTACGAGGTCATGTCCAATACCCCCGCCGAAACGCCGATACCCCACCTGGTAGACTCGACCATCGGCGTTGGCGAAAAACTGGCCGCGCGTCTGGTTGCCGCCCTGCTGCGCCAGAAGGACATCCGCAGCGTGGCGCTGGATACCGGCGATCTTGTCATCACCGACGAGGTTTTCGGCAACGCCATGCCTAATCTGGAACTGACCCGCGAACGCATCGAAAAAAACCTGCTGCCCAGCCTGGAACGCGACATCATGCCGGTCGTCACCGGTTTTATCGGCAGCACGCCGTACGGCCAACCCACCACCCTGGGGCGCGGCGGCAGCGACTATACCGCGTCGGTTTTTGCCGTTTGCGTCAATGCCGATGAAGTGTGGATATGGTCGGGCGTGGACGGCATGATGACTACCGACCCGCGCGAAGTTTCCCATGCCCGCGTGATCCCTGTGCTGTCGTATGGCGAAGTGGCCGAAATGGCCTACTTCGGCGCGCGCGTGCTTCATGCCCGCATGATCGGCCCGCTGCGCGAGCGGCACATCCCCCTGCGAATCAAAAACGTGTTTAAACCCCAACTGCCCGGCACGCTCATTCACGACTCGCGCCCCGACCCCACCCAGAGCCTCAAAGCTGTCACATCCATCGCCGGCCTGGGGCTGTCCGCGCCACATAACGGCCCGCTTGGTAGTATCTCGACACTGGTGGATCAAACGCTGTTTGCCACCACCCATAACCATGCCGACGTGATGATCGCGTCCCAGTCGGCCACCCACAGTTTTGCCTGTTTTCTGGTTCCCACCAGCGCCGGGCCGGATGCCCTGCATACCATCCGCACCGAGCTGGAAGACAGCCTGCATGACAACCCGGAAATCGGACGCTGGACGGTGAAACCGGTGAGCATCATCACCGTGATTCGAGATCGCATTGACGAAACATCTGCCCTCACAGCAGGCATCATCCAGGCGCTTAACGGCATCCGCATCCTGGGTTTGAGCCAGGCGCCTTCCCGGTGCAGCCTGTCTATCGTGGTCGAAGCAGAAAACAGCGAACGGGCGCTGCTGACCATCCACGACCTTATTCTCAATTCTCAGTAGCGCATGAGGTAGCGTTCCAGTTCCCAGGTCGTCACCTGCCGGTTATACTCATCAAACTCCTGCCGTTTGGCCGCGCCGTAGCGGTCACTGATGTATGGCCCCAGCGCCCCCAAGATCACATCGTCCTGGTCGAGCGCATCCAGCGCCTCACCGAGCGAAGTAGGCAGCACTTCCAGATGCCGCAGGCGGGTGCGGTCGTGCCGCACCAGCGTTTCCTCCAGCGGGTCGGGCAGCGGCATCCGCTGGCGAATCCCGTCCAGCCCGGCCATCAGCATCACGGCGCTGGCAAGGTAGGGGTTGGCGCTGGGGTCGGGGCAGCGCAGTTCGAGGCGTGTATGAGCCTCTTTGCCCACCGAAATGTGCGGCACGCGAATCAACGCCCCCCGGTTGATGTGCGCCCAGGTGACATATACCGGCGCTTCAAAACTCGTCCCCAACCGCTTGTATGAGTTGACCAGCGGGGCCAGCACCGCGCACATGGCGCGGGCGTGGGCAAGCTGCCCGGCCATAAAATGCCGCGCTGTTTCCGAAAGGCCGTATTCGTCGCCGGCGTCCGCGAATACGTTCTGCCCGTTCTGGACGCCGTGCAGGCTTTGATGGGTGTGCATCCCCGAACCCGGCAAATCCATGCTGGGGCGAGGCATAAACGTGCAGTGCAGCCCGCTCCGCTGCGCTACCGCCTTTAGCGCCACCCGCGACATCAGAATTTTATCGGCCTGTGCCAGCGCGTCGTCGTACTGAAAATCAATTTCATGCTGCCCGGAGCCGATTTCGTGATGAGTCGAGTCAACGTGAATCTGCATGGCCGCCAGCGTATCAAGCATCTGGTGGCGAACCGACTGCGACATATCGGTGGACAGTTCAAAATAGCTGGCGTCGTCCTGCGGGCGCAGCGGCAAAACCGGCTGGCCGCCGGCGCGGAACAGGAAAAATTCCAGTTCCACACCGGTTTTGTAGGCAAAACCCATCTCCTCCGCCTGCTTCAAGGCCTTCACCAGCATATTGCGCGGGTCGCCGATGAATGGGTCGCCTTGCAGGGTATGGACGGTGCAGATCAAACAGGCCGTCCGGGACTCGCGCGTTTCCCAGGGCAGAACGGTAAACGTGCCGAGGTCTGGAACGAGGATCATGTCGCTTTCGGCTACGCGGGCAAACCCTTCGATGGAAGAGCCGTCGAAGTGCAGGCCAAAATCCATCACTTCGGCCAGCTTGCCCGCCGGCACGGTGATGCTTTTCACCATACCGGTGATGTCCGTAAACCACAGGTCAATAAACCGGACGCCGTTTTTTTCAACCGCCGCCAGGACGGCTTCTTGAGTCGTCATAAACCGCCTTTCAAACACAACCGGGGCGCGATATAGATCGGCGTTCCCGCTTTTTTTGTCGGAGCGGTGAATATAACCGCCCGAACACAGCCTTACCAGGGCGCAGCCTGCCAAAATTTCGGGCGCTCGCTTGTCCAGAGCGGACAATCATTCCGGGTTCGGCAGCAGCCCCAGGTGGCCGAGCAGCGCGTCTATGCCCAGCAGGTAGCTGCGCCAACCAAAACCGCTGATCTGCCCCACGCATACCGGCGCGGTCATCGAAACATGGCGGAACGACTCGCGGGCGTGGACGTTCGACAGATGCACTTCCACCACCGCCAGCCCGGTCGCGCTGATCGCGTCCCGCAGCGCAACCGAGGTATGTGTGTACGCGCCAGGGTTAAAAACCACGCCCTCGGCCCAGTTGCGCGCGATGTGCAGCATATCCACCAGCGCGCCTTCATGGTTCGACTGCTCCGCCCGCAGCCCAACACCGCGCCGCCGGGCATAGGCCGCCGCCCAATCGTTGATCTGTTCCAGCGTGACATGGCCGTAAACTTGCGGCTCGCGGCTGCCCAGCAGATTGAGGTTCGGCCCGTGTAAAAGCAAAATCTCTCTGGACATAACCTCATCCCTCCAGCGGCTGCCCGCACTCCTGGCAGGCCGTCACCGTTGCAGCATAGGAAAGATCGCAGTTCGGGCATCTGCGCCGCTCCGCGCCAGCTGCTGCGCTGATAATCGTCCAGGCCATATCGCGCTCAAGCCCGGCGGCGTTCAGGTCGCGCGCCAGATACTCCACCGGATACCCCCCTTCCAGCCGCGTTTTGGCCGTGTTGATGAGTCCCGCCAGGTCAAGCGGTTTTTCTTTCGGTTTCATCTCCAGCACGCCGGGTTTAAAGGCCATGCCGCAGGTCTGGCACTGGACGAAACGACCTGTTTCGCCCAGCGGAATCAGCGGTATAAAATACAGGCTGAAATACTGCCGCGCCTGTTTGAGTTCGTACCGACGCATCTCCTGGCAGTTCGGGCAGTAAAACTGCCCCTCGCCGATGGTTTTCGTTCTGGCCGATGCCCCGAAGATAATCATTTCACACACCCGCTGTTATTGAAGCGCGCGCAGCACATCGAGAACCGTCTCTTTCGGCGCGTCGTCCACGATGACCGGCTGCCCGATGCCGCGCAGCAGCACGAATCGCAGCCGTCCCGACTGCCGCTTTTTGTCTGTCCCCATCGCCCCATAAATCGCCTCCGGCTCAAGTTCGCCCAGGTGTGTGGGCAGCCCGACCCCCGCCAGGATGCGCTCGACGCGCTCCGGCAGCGCGGCGCTGCACAATCCCATCCGGCACGACAGCCAGGCCGCCGCCAGCAGCCCAACGCCGACTGCTTCGCCGTGCGGCCAAGCGTACCCCGACACCTGCTCGACGGCATGGGCGAAGGTATGGCCCAGGTTTAAATGGGCGCGCACGCCCTGTTCAAAGGGGTCGGCCTGGACGACATCCACCTTCACCTGCACTGCGCGCTGCACCAGTTCCGCCGCATCCTGTACGGCTGCCCGCCCGGCTTCAATCAATTCCAGCAGCCCTTCATCGGCCAGCAGGCCATGTTTGATGGCCTCCGCCAGGCCGCAGCGCCATTCCCGATCCGGCAGCGTTTTTAACACCTCCGGGTCAATCAGCACCGAATCCGGTTGTTTGAACGCGCCGACCAGATTTTTCCCCTGCGGCAAGTCCACGCCGACTTTACCGCCCACGCTGGAATCCACCATCGCCAACAAACTGGTGGGCATCTGCACCAGCCGCACACCGCGCAGGTAGGTTGCCGCAGCGAACCCTGCCACATCGCCCACCACGCCGCCGCCCAGCGCGACCACCGTCCCGTGCCGATCTAAACCCGCCGCGACAAAATCGGTATACAGTCTGGCGGCGCTCGCCAGCGTTTTATACTGCTCGCCGTCCGGTAGCGCGACCAGCGCCGCATCCGGGTGCGCTTTTGCCAGCGCCTCGCCGTACAGCGGGCCAAGCGTGATGTTGGTCACGATTACGATTTTAGCGTCCGCATGGGGGAAAACCGGCGGCTCCCCCACAGCGGGAAAGCGCCGCAGCAGCCCCGGCTCGATCAGGATGTCATACCCGCCGCCGGGCGCATTCACACGGATACGGCCCATAACTGCACAACCTCATCAGCCACCTGTTCCGGCGTTTTTCCGGTTGTTATCACCTGGCAGGGAAAAGCCTCGTAGGCCAGACGGCGCTGTTCCAGCAGGGCGCGCCAGTCGCCGCGCAGCAGCGGGCGCTCGGTCGGGTCGTCTTGCAGCCGCGCCAGGATGGTTTCAGGGTCGGCCATCAGGCAGACCACCACACCGGAAGCCAGCATCACCTCGCGGTTGCCGGCATCCACCAGCATCCCGCCGCCGGTAGCGATCACCAACCCGCTTTGTGCCGCCAGAAAACGGCACAACCGCCGCTCGATATGCCGAAAGGCCGACTCGCCCTCGGTCGCAAAAATCTCCGCGATGGATTTACCGGCCTGTTTGACAATTTCCGCGTCCGTATCCACAAACGGGCGCTCCAGATGTTCGGCCACCAGCCGCCCGACCGTCGTTTTGCCCGTCCCCATAAAACCCGTCAGGATGATATTACGATCATTCATACCCAAAACGCCACTCCACCCCATCCATCGGCAGGTTATCAAGCCGCGCGCGCCGCAGCGCCGCAAAACGCGGGCGTATCTCGTCCAGGCTGTCGCCGCCCAGTTTTTCCAGCAGCGCGTCGGCGATCACAATCGCCAGCATCGCCTCCCCAATCGGCACAGCGCGCGGCAGCGCGCAGAAGTCGCTGCGTTCGTAAGTGGTTCGTTCCGGCTGGCCGGTCGCCAGGTTAACCGACTCCAGCCCTTGCAGCAGGGTCGCTATCGGCTTCATGGCCGCCCGCGCTGCAATCGGTTCGCCGGTGCTGATGCCACCTTCGATGCCGCCGGCGCGGTTGGTGCGGCGCACCAGTTCGCCTTCATCATTGACGAAAATCTCATCATGAACCAACGATCCGCGTTTACCCGCGCTCTCGAACGCCTGGCCGACCTCCGCGCCCTTCATGGCATGGATGCTGACCAGCGCCGCCACGATGCGCGCATCCAGCCGCCGGTCATAATGCACGTGCGATCCCAACCCCGGCGGCACATTGAGCGCCACCACTTCAAAGATACCGCCCAATGTATCTTTGTCAATTTTCGCCTGCCAGATGGCCTCGTGCATAGCTTCTACCGCGTCATCAACCGGGCAGCGCACATCATTTTCTTCCGCCCGCCGGAAACGCTCTATATACGGCATTTCTGCCGGAATATCAGCCTTCACATTCCCCACCTGCACCACGTAACCGCCGACACTGATGCCAAATTCCGCCAGCAGCTTTTTGCAGATCGCGCCGACGGCCACGCGCATAGTCGTTTCGCGGGCACTGGCGCGTTCCAGCGCCAGCCGCAGGTCACGGTAGCCGTATTTAACCGCGCCGGTCAGGTCGGCATGGCCGGGGCGCGGCGTGGTCATGGGCGGGATGTCCTTCTCGCGCCAGTTTTTGAAGTCGCGGTTTTCGACCAGCAGCGCCACCGGCGCGCCGGTAGTGTGGCCGTTCATCACGCCGGCAGTGATTCGCGCTTCGTCGCGCTCGATGCTCATACGTCCGCCGGAGCCGTACCCCTGCTGGCGGCGCAAAAGATCGGCGTTAATGTCCTCCGGTGACAGCGGCAGCCCGGCGGGCAGCCCTTCGATGATGGCCGTCAGCACCGGCCCGTGCGACTCTCCGGCAGTGAGAAAACGAATCATGGTTAACCCTTACGAATTTCCATCGCAGCAAAATCTATGACCGCGCCGGTTTGCAGCAAAAAGTCCACGCCTAATGTACCTCAAAACGATTAATCACCCGCTTGCCCTTTAGCGGTTAGCCTGATTGTAGCGCGCTTTTTGCCGCCTCGAACATCACCTCAACCGGCGCGGGCTGCCCCGTCCAGATTTCAAACGCCGCCGCACCCTGCCGTACCAGCATTCCCAATCCACCGACCGCCTGCCCGCCGGCGGCTTCCGCCTGCCGCATCAGCCGCGTGACCGCCGGGCGATATACCATATCGTACACCGTTACCCCGCGCGGGAACGGCACGCCGTCTATCCAGGGCGATTCGTCCACCTGCGGCCACATGCCGACCGAGGTGCAGTTCACGATCAGTGACACGCCAGCCTGCTCCACCGCCTCATCTAGCGTTTTTGCCTCCACGCCCCACACGCCCGCCGAAAGCGACAGATCGGCCAACATCACCTGGGCTTTTTCCAGCGTGCGGTTGACCACCGTCACCCGCGCGCCTGCCCGCGCCAGCGTGTAAACCGCCGCCCGCGCCGCGCCGCCCGCCCCCAACACAATCACGCGCCGGTCGGCCAGGGCGATGCCGTGCGCCTGCAAATCGGCCAGGAAACCCGGCACATCGGTATTCGTGCCGCTGTTGTCTCGGAAATCAATCGTGTTGACCGCGCCGACTGCCCGCGCCCGGTCGTCCGGTTTAACGTAGGGCATCACCGCCTGTTTGTGCGGCACAGTCACGTTCACGCCGATGAAACCACCCTCGTCGCGCAGCGTCCGCAGGCCCTGGCGCACGATGTCCGGCGGAATGGCGGCCAGTTCATACGACCAGTCCCACAGGCCGAGCGCCGCAAAAGCCGCGTTGTGCATGGCCGGGCTGATGCTGTGTGTCACCGGCCAGCCGATTAATCCGACTCTGTTCACAGCAGCCCTTTCAGCACAATTAAACCCAGCGCGCCCGCCCCCGGAATGATCGGCAGCGGGCAGCACAGGATGGCCGGCGTCCGGCTGATGACCGCCGACACCAGCGCCGTCGCGCCCCACAGCCCAAAACCCACCACCGCCAGCACCCCGACCAGCGTCACAAACTGAATCTGACGCCGCTGGCTTTCATAACGCTGCCGCGCATCCGGCGGCACGCGCCCTTTGCCGCCGCACACCCCGCAGGACGCGAAGCTGAACACGCGCTCGGCTTCGTCTTCGCTTTCGCCCCAACGCCAGGTGCGTTTGCCGCCGGTTCCCCCGCAGGATGGGCAGGCCGGATAACTTTGCAGCGTTTGCCATTCATCCAGCATCGCGCGCGTGACCGGCCCGCCGCCGCACAACCAACACGGCTCGGTGTGCAGATGGCTTTCGCCCATCACATCGTAGCGGTGGCGCGGCTTGAAGGTATATTTTTCCCGACGCTGCCCCACCCCGCCGCAGGCCGGACAGGTATCCGGCTTAAACCGTTGAATCTGCTCTGGAGTCGTCATAGAACCGTGTCTTAGAAAAGCTTTCAGGGAGGGGTTAAAGCCCTCTCGCTTATGTCCGCCCCCAGTCCGGCCATCGTCTCGGCAAAGCGGGGGAACGAATCGCCGGCGCATTTTGCGTCCAGCACCGTCGTTTCGCCGTCGGCCAGCAGCCCGGCCACGCTCAGGCTCATCGCAATCCGGTGATCGTCGTGGCCGTCCACCGTCGCGGCCTTCAGCGTTTGCGGCCCGCGAATGATGAAGCCATCCGGCGTTTCGGTGATCTGCGCGCCCAGTTTCGCCAGTTCCGCCGCCATCACGCTGATGCGGTCGGTTTCCTTCACGCGCAGTTCCGCCGCATCCCGCACCATCGTCTCACCCTCTGCCGCCAGCGCCGCCACCATCAGAATCGGGAACTCGTCAATCATCTCCACCACGACGCTGCCACCGACCTCCACGCCCCTGAGCATACTATGGCGCGCGCGAATCGCGCCAACCGGCTCACCGGCTTCTAATCCGGTTTCGGTCACGGTGATGTCCGCGCCCATACGCCGCAGCACATCCAGCAAGCCGGTGCGCGTCGGGTTGAGGTTGACGCCGGTCAGGGTGATGTCACTGCCCGGCACCAGCAGCGCCGCCACCAGCGGGAAGGCCGCCGAAGAAATATCGCCCGGAACGGTCAAATTCAGCGGTTTCAGGTCGCCGTTGGGCGTCAGCACTACCCGGCTGCCCTCTGTTACGATGTCTGCGCCCATCGCACAGAGCATCCGTTCGGTATGGTCGCGCGCCGGGCCGGGCTGCACCACCGCCGTCGCGCCCTTCGCAAACAGCCCGGCCAGCAGGACCGCGCTTTTGACCTGCGCGCTGGCAACCGGCATTTCGTAATAAACGCCTTGCAGGTCGGCAGGCCGGATGGTCAGCGGCGCGCGGTCGTTGACGCCGCTGATGTCTGCGCCCATCATTCGCAGCGGCGTGATGATACGTTTCATCGGGCGGCGGCGGAGCTGCTCGCTGCCATCCAGCACGCTGGGGAACGGCTGCCCGCACATTATCCCCGCCAACAGCCGGATGCCCGTCCCGGCGTTGACCAGATTCAGCCGCGCGCCCGGCGGCTGGAACGGGCCGCCGTGAATGGTAAGATCGTTTTTGCTGTAGCGTTCAACCTGTATCCCCAATGCCCGGATGCCGGCTAACGACGCTTCGGTATCGCCCGCCGCCAGCCAGCCCTGAACGCGCGTGATGCCGTTCGCCAGCGCACCGAACATCACCGCCCGGTGCGAGATGGATTTATCGCCGGGGACGGCGGTTATACCGGCCAGTTTTTGCCCCGGTCGAACGAGAAAACAATCGCCTGTAGTCATTTTTTATACCCGTTTTCGTACTTTTGAATCCAGTTTAATCGGGCCTCCCGCGCCGGTTTCAGGAACTCCGCCACCTTCTGATCGTCGCGCGATACCAGCATGGCTTCCAGCATCGCCAGCTGCACGCGGAACAGCGCCAGCAGTGTCGCCACCGCCTGCGTATTGGTGCTGAGGATGTCTCCCATCATCTGCACATCCTGCGACGCCAGCCGCGACATATCCCGGAAACCGCCCGCCGCCAGTTCCCATACGGTCGGGTCGGCCTGCCCCTGCTGCGCCACCGTCGCCACCAGCGTCGCGCTTAGAATATACGGCAGGTGGCTGATGGCCGCTACCAGATGATCGTGCCGCTCCGCCTCCATCTCGAACGGCACCGCGCCCAGTGCATCCACCAGCGCCAGCGCCCGCTCCCGCGCCGCCGGCGTCGTGCGCCGGGTGGGGCATAACACAAATGGCCGTCCCCGGTACAGTGCCGCGTCGCTGTAGCGAACGCCGGGGTTCTCCTTGCCGGTCATCGGGTGGCCGCCCACCGCCTGAATACCCACCGGCAGCCGCCCCATCGCCTCGCAGATGTCGTGTTTGGTGCTGCCGATGTCCAGCAGCAGGGTATTGGAGCGTAAATAAGACCCAATGCGCCGCTCTACCATCGCCTGGATGGCACGCACCGGCGCGCACAGAATGACCGTATCCGCTTCGGCCACGCCTTTTTGTAAATCGTCGGTGGCGGCATCCACCATCCCCGATTCCAGCGCATAGTCGCGCGCTTCGCGGTCGAGATCAACCCCCGTGATGGTGTCCGCGCGCTCCCGCAGCGCCAATGCCAGCGACCCGCCCATCAAACCCAGGCCGACGACAGCCAGGTGACGGCTCGAAAAACCACCAGAAGCCATACTTATCCACCTACCTCGGTTAACTGTAGGCGGTAAACCATCGGTTTAAAACCCAGGTGCGCGTAAAATGCCTGTGCGTCCGCGTTGAACGCCCAGGTATCCAGCGTCACCAGTTGAATGCCCGCCTCCCGCGCCACGTCATAGACCGCTTCCATCAGCGCCCGGCCATAGCCCCGGCCCCGGCTGGCCGGTTTGACCGAAATCTGGTCAATGTGCAGCAGACGATACGCATGGTTGTAGGCGTTTTCGGGGCGCTGCACCAGCCGCGCGTAAATGTAACCGACCGGCCCGCTTTCATCCTCCGCGATGAAGGTGAAGCCGTCGGGGTCGGTCAGCACGCGGGTCAAAAAATCGGCAGCCACCGGCGACAAATCGTCGGGCTGTTTGAACAGGTGCGGCGCAGCATCGGCATGAAGCTGCTGCACGTCGCGGTTCAGTTCGGCCAGTATGTCGGCATCGGCGGCGATTGCCTGTCGGATGTGCATTTTTGCCGCCCTCTCTCAGGCCGTTCGCCCGATGGCTTCCGCCACCCGGCGCACCTGCTCCATCATCGCCTTAAAGCGGTCAGGTTTAAGGCTCTGCCGGCCATCCGACACGGCTTCCTCCGGCCTGGCGTGAACTTCAACGATCAGGCCGTCCGCCCCCGCCGCAACCGCGCTGCGCGCAATCGGCTCCACATACTCCCACAACCCGACGGCATGGCTGGGGTCGGCGATCACCGGCAGATGCGTGGCGGCCTTGAGGACGGGGATAGCGTTCACGTCGAAAGTGTTGCGCGTGGCCTTCTCGAATGTGCGGATGCCGCGTTCGCACACCATCACCCGCTTGTTGCCCTGCGCCAGGATGTATTCGGCAGACATCAATAAATCCTCGACCGTGCTGCTCATGCCGCGTTTGAGCAGGATGGTATGCTGGCTTTCGCCGGCTGCGTTCAGCAGCGTGAAGTTCTGCATGTTGCGCGCCCCGATCTGAAGCACGTCGGCATACTGGCAGACCAGCGGAACGAGCGCCGCGTCCATCACTTCCGTCACCACCGGCAGGCCGGTGCGTTCGCGGGCCTCTGCCAGCCATTGCAGGGCTTTTTCGCCGTGTCCCTGAAAGCTGTACGGTGACGTGCGCGGTTTGAACGCCCCACCGCGCAGCGCCGTCGCGCCGGCCTCTTTGACCGCGCAGGCCAGTTCGATGATCTGGTCACGGCTTTCGACCGAACACGGCCCGGCGATCACCAGCACCTTTTGGCCGCCCATCAACGCGCCGTTTAATGGAACCAGTGTATCGGCGGGATGGAAGTGCCGGCTGGCGAGTTTGTACGGCACGGAGACGCGCATCACTTTTTCCACGCCTTCCATCACGCTGTAGTTTTCTTCTCGCAGCGGCGTCGGGCTTTCCCCCACCACGCCAATGATGGTGTGCTGCTCGCCTTCCGACAGGTGCGCCCGGTAGCCGTCGGCCTGGACGCGATTTATCACGTCGGAAATCTGCCTGGCGGTCGCTTTTGGTTTCATCACGATAATCACGGCGAAACCCTCCCATTCAAAACGATTTTATTGTCCGGGTAAAGATCGGGGCGCAGCACCAGCGCGTCCCGCATATACACATGGCGAATTTCTTCCAGGCTGCGGGTCGTATTCCAGTGAATGAGGATGCGAATACAGCGCGGGATGGCGTCCACGCAGTCCATCTCCTGAAAACCCAGCAGCGCGGCCTGCCGCCAACCCAGATCGCGCGCCGCTTTGGCCGGGTAGGCAGCGTGTAAATCCGGCGTGGTGGTAAACAGCACGCTGGCGACCTCCGCTTCTTTTATCCCGTTGGTTTCGATTATCGCCTGTAACAGTTCTCTGGTCGCGCTCAGGATTTCGTCCGCCGTATCCTGCTGGACGGTGGTCGCCCCGCGCACGCCTCGCAGCATCATGGTCATCGCTACCCCTTTCGTCGGTTCATACAACAAAAAAAGCGCGGAGCGTTTGCTCTGCGCCTTGTGGTTCCCCGCTTACTTTGTTCAGTTCAGCAGCTTACCGTCCGTCCAGCACGCAACGCCCCACCCGTTTTTATGTGGCCCGTAAAGTAAAAGTAATAGCAGGCGAAGCGAAGGTTGTGTAAGGTATCCACGCTGAGTTAAATTGGGAAAATACCTGTATCGCACAGAGCGTAACACAATGTCGTCGAAACTGTCAAATTTCCGGCTGTAAAATTCCGCCTTCCGTTCAAAATCCGTTCAGCCTGCACAAAATCGTCTGTGCGCCTTAAACGGGAAACACGCCTCAACTTTTCTTCGCGTCTTTGCCCCTCAGCGCCTTTGCGTTAAACATTAACTGCTTCCCGCAGCCACGCCGCCAGCGTGCCGACCGGCAGCGCGCCGTCCTTGCCGGCTTTCACCAGCGCGCTGCCGACGATAAACCCGTCTACCAGGCCGTTCATCGTCCGCGCCTGCTCCGGCGTGCTGATGCCAAAACCCAGCACCAGCGGTTTGTCGGCCAGCGCCCGCACCCGCGCGATGAAATCCGTCAGGTCGGGCGGCAGATCGGCTCGCGCGCCGGTCACGCCGGTTAACGACACGACGTAGATAAACCCGGTCACATGCCGGTTGACCAGTTCAATGCGCCGGCTGTCGCTGGTCGGCGCAAGGAAAAACACCGTCGCCAGCCCCGCGCCCCGGCAGATTTCCGACCACGCGCCCGCTTCTTCCGGCGGCAAGTCCGGCACGATCACGCCGTCCGCCCCGGCGGCGCGGGCATCGGCGGCGAAGCGTTCCAGGCCGTAAGCCAGCAGCGGATTGAGGTAGCTCATCAGCAGCATCGGCTGCATCACGCCGCGCCCGCGCAGCGTCCGCACCGCGTCCAGGCACTTGCCGACTGTGATGCCGTTTTCCAGCGCGACCTGGGTCGCCGCCTGGATGGTCGGCCCGTCGGCCAGCGGATCGCTGAACGGCACGCCGATTTCAAAGCCATCCACGCCGGCTTCGGCCATCGCCTGAATCGCGTCCAGCGAGGCTTCGTAGGTGGGATACCCGACCGGAAAATACGGCAGAAAGGCCGCGCGACTTTCTTCTTTTGCGCGGTCGAACATGGCCGCCAGGGCTTTTATCCCGAACACTCGAACCACCTCAGCCATGATTACTCGCCTCCTACCCACAGGATTTTGGCATCCACAAATCGCTCACCGTCGAACGTCAGCCGCGCGCCCTCGCACCAACTGCACGCGCCGCCCCAGGCAGCATGATCGGCATCCGGCAGGCAGCCGACCGCCTGCGCCTCAACGATGCCGCCGTGCGAAACCACCAGCGCCGACCCACCCGGAGGCAGCGCCGCTGCCACTTCGCGCACGAACGCGGCCTGCTTCTGCACGTAACGCGCCACCACGCCACTACGCCGCGCTGCATCTGCCCAGGCCGCGAATCCGGCGTCCCAGGCGACTTCCGCTTCAACGCCGTCGTCAACCATGCCCAGCGCCTCAAGCTGCTCGTCAACCGCAAAACCCATCGCCAGCGCCGTTTCGTAAGCGCGGGGAATGGTGCTGGTGATAACCCGGTCAAACGGCCCAGCGGCGCTGCCCACCCGCCGCGCCAGTTCCACGCCCGCCTGTGACAAACGCTGCCCCGGCTTAACCCGCATGGTATGCCGCCGCAGTTCGACCGTTCGCAGGCTGGCCGCGTTCGCCACCAGCGGACGCCGCAGCGCATCCAGCCCGGCTTCGATGATTTCCTGCGTGACGGCTACCCGCATCGCCCAGTTCTGCGCCGCTTCGTCGTAAGCCTGGGCAAGTCGCCGCTGGATGTCCGCATCGGCGGCCTGATCCTGATAACGATCTGCCGACTCCCAATCCAGGCCGTCCACGAAAACCGGCTGCACGGCAAAACCCGCCCGGTGCAGCAGCACCGGCCATTCGGTATCCGCGCCCAGCGCGCGCTCTGGCCGGGTGTTCGCCATCAGGAACTCAACCGCCCGGCGGCTGAAGCCTTTCGACCCCGCGCCAAAATCCATCGTCTGCCCCAGCAGGTGCGAAAACACGCGGTTGATGATGTCCTCCGCTTGGAACATGGCGCGCGGGTGCGTCTCCCAGGCCGCCGCCGACCGACCAATCACCAGGCAGTCGGCGCGCCGCACCTGTTCGACGATCTGCCGCCACTCGTCCAGTCGCGTTTCCACCCAGCGCAGCAGGCGATCCATGTCGGCATAATGAACGGCCTGGGCGGGGCTTTCCAGCGCGGCCTTGAGCGCCCTGTACCGCCCGTGCTGCCAGTCGTCGTTGACAAAGGCATGGACGCCGTTTAATGCCTGAATCGCTGCTACATCTTCCGGCGTCGCCGTCGGCGGCAGAGAAACGATCACGCGCTCATAGACAGCCAACAGTTCCGGCAGCAAACGCCGCAGCCGCCCGATTTCCCCGCGCGGGTTAAAGGTGGTCGCCAGTACAACCGTCATAGGCCGTTTTCCTCCGGCAGTTCCTTAACCAGTGTGCCAACCCGATCAGGGCCTTTGGGATGGTCGGTTATTTCGGCGATCTTGTAACCCAGGCTTTGATAGAGCGCCACGTTCGCCGGCAGCGACATACGCACACCGACGCGAATCCGGCTGTACCCGTGCCGGCGGGCGATTTGCTCCATATACCGCATGATCGCCTTGCCGATGCCTCGCTTGCGGTAGGCCGGCAGCACCGATACGCGCCCTACGTACAGCGCGTCGTCATCCAGCCGGTAGCGCGCCGAGGCCGCCGGCGTATCGCCCATCCAGGCCAGCACCGCCCCGCCCTGCTGCATGGCCGCCTGCACGTCCTCAAGCGTTTCGCGGTTCGCGCCGGACTGCGGCTGCAAAACGCCGTCGTATTCGGCAAACGCCTCGCGCATGATGCGGTGTACCAGCGGCGCATCATCGGGCGCTGCCGGGACGATGCGCGGGCTTAAACCCGGTTGTTCCGCAAAAAACGCCCGGAACAGCGCATCCAATCCAAACGCAAACGGCAGACGATCTATATCCTCACGGCTGAGATAGACGACGCGCTGGCCTTCGTGCAGGTGTATTTCGCCCGCGCTGATCGCCGTCTCGCCCACATAGCAGTAAATCTCCACGTCAACCGGCGTTCCGTTCAACCAGAACCGGTGATCGAAGCGCCGCCAGAAGGCCAGCGGCGGGGCAAGTTCGGTTTCTTCCAGCAGTTCGCGCCGCGCGGCCTCGTCCGGCGTTTCGCCGTCCTCAATCGCACCGCCCAGCGTTGACCAGCAGGCCGGGAACAGGATGCCCGGTTTATCATCCCGAAGCTGCGCCAGCACCTTGCCTTCGGCACTACGCAGGAAAATGCTCACCGTTCGCGGATATTCAGCCATTCAACCCCAACTCCCGCATGACGGTATCCAAATCCTTATCGCCGCGCCCGGACAGATTCACCAGGATGATCGAATCTTTCGGCATACCCGGCGCGCGTTTGATGACCTCCGCGACGGCGTGCGAGCTTTCCAGCGCGGGAATGATGCCCTCAAGCTGGCACAACGTCTGAAAAGCGGCTAAGGCTTCTTCGTCGGTCGCGTAGGTGTAGTAGGCGCGTTCCTGCGCCCGCAGATAGGCATGCTCCGGCCCGACCGAAGCGTAATCCAGCCCGGCGGAAACGCTGTGGGTGTTGACGATCTGGCCGTCGGCGTCCTGCATCACGAACGAGCGCGTGCCGTGTAACACGCCGGGGCGTCCCAGGTTCGGGTCGGCAAAACGCGCCGCATGTTCGCCACCTTCGATGCCGCGCCCTCCCGCCTCAACGCCGATCAGATCCACGTTTTCGTCGTCACGGAAGGCATGAAACAGGCCGATGGCGTTGCTGCCGCCGCCCACACAGGCCACACAGGCATCCGGCAGCCGTCCGGCCATCTCTACGATCTGCCGCCGCGCTTCCAGGCCGATCACGCTCTGGAAGTCGCGCACCATCATCGGGTAGGGGTGCGGCCCCAGCGCCGAGCCGAGCAGGTAAAATGTATCGCGCACGTTCGTCACCCAATCCCGGATGGCCTCGTTAATGGCGTCCTTCAATGTTTTGCTGCCGCTTTCAACCGGAATCACCTCCGCGCCCAGCAGTTTCATGCGGAACACGTTCGGCTGCTGGCGGGCGATGTCCACGCTGCCCATATATACATGGCATTCCAGACCCAGCAGCGCCGAAGCCGTCGCGCTGGCGACGCCGTGCTGCCCCGCACCGGTTTCCGCTACCACGCGCCGTTTGCCCATGCGCCGCGCCAGCAGCGCCTGGCCGAGCGCGTTGTTGATTTTGTGCGCGCCGGTATGCGCCAGGTCTTCGCGCTTGAGGTAAATCTGCGCCCCGCCTAAATGTTCCGACAGGCGTTTAGCGTAGCTGATCGGCGTAGGCCGCCCGGTGTAAGACGCCTGAAGCTGCGCCAATTCCTGCCGGAAGGCCGGGTCGGCCATCGCCGCGTGATAAGCGGCGGTCAGTTCGTCCAGCGCCGGGATGAGCGTTTCCGGCACGAAGCGCCCGCCGAACTCGCCGAAGTACCCGCGCTCGTCGGGGACAGGGGTTGTAGAGGTTTGGATGACGGTCATAATTAACAGCTATCCGTTTCAGTTATCTGTAGTTTTCTCGAACGCCTCTTGAATAGTTCGCACAGCGGGTATGTCGCTTTTCCAGCCTACCCCCATTGCTGCGTCGCGGGCAGCATCTTCCAATGCAATCAGAATCTCAACCAGCGCGTCTTCCTGCGTCCCATACGATGCTTCGACTAACGCGCCAAAGGTGGTCTGCAAAACACCCAGGCTTGCCCGATCTTCCTGCTCACGCGCCTCAAGCAGACGCTGTCGAAGTGATAACCATATCCACCAGAGTCATTGATTCTACACCCCCACCACCCTACTTCGCCGTTCCAGCAGCAGGGTATCGCGCCACACGCCATCCATCTGGCCGATTTTTTCCCGGTAGCCAACCACGCGGAAGCCGCAATTACGGTGCAACTGGATACTGGCTTCATTCTCCGGGAAAATACCGGTCTGAATCATCCAGATTCCACACTGTTCCGAGACTTCGATCAATGCTGTCAGCAGCTTTTTGCCCACGCCCTGCCCGCGCGCCGATTCACTGACGTAGACACTTTCTTCGGCCACGCCGGCATACACGCAGCGCCCCGAAACCGGCGTCAGCGCCGCCCAACCGACCACCGTGCCGTTCGCCCGCGCCACCAGTCGGCAGTCTTTCCGGTGTGCCGCGTCCCACTGTTCCCAGTCCGGCGCGGCGGTTTCAAAAGTCGCATTTTTGGTGGCTATCCCGGCTTCGTAGATCGCCCGTACTTCCGGCCAATCTTCAGGTTGCATTGCGTCAATGAAAATTTCCATCGTCATATCACCAGATGTTTTTCGCCGTTCAGGCAGCGTTTCGCCAGAACGAGAATTTTGTACAGGTAAGCATCGTTGGTCGGCACGAAGTCGGCGCGGGTGATCGTCATCACATCCTGCCCAAAACCGACCGCCTGCGCCTGAATAGACTCGCGTTCGCCGGCATACATCGCCAGCCCGTCATCTACATCAAAGGCCGCCAGGCCATCAACTTCTTCCCGCTGGTAGCGGTATTCGCGCAGCGGCCTGTCACAGCGATAAAAAAAAACATCCGCAAATTCGTAATCCAGCAGATCGCCCAGGCGATTCACCGATACGCGCCGCCCCAACGGAATCAGATCGTCAAAAGCTGCGTCAAGCCCCAGTTCCTCCCGGATTTCGCGCACGCCGTCTCGTATGGTTTCCCCCACGGCATAGTGTCCGGCGGCGCTCACGTCCAGCAGATTCGGGAAAAAGTCCTTCTGCGCGCCGCGCCGCTGAACAACAATATGATCGCGCCCTTCCGCATCCCGGTAAATCACCCAGCACTGAAACACACGATGCCAGTCGCCGTCCTGGTGAACCGCGTCGCGCGCCTTCGTGCCGAGCCAGGTCAGGTTTTCGTCGTAGATGTCGAGGATTTCGGTTTTCATGCGCCGCGCACCGCCTGAATGAACGCGCGCACCCTGCCGGCGTCTTTTTTCCCCGGCTCGGCCTCCACGCCGCTGGCGACATCCACACCCCAGGGACGCACCTGTTCGATCGCCCCGGCCACGTTTTCCGGCGTCAGACCGCCCGCCAGCATCAAACGCGGCACGGCATCCCGCACGGCCAGCGCAATGTCCAGGCTGACCGCCGCGCCCGTTCCGCCGTACAGGCCCGGCTGGTTGGCGTCCAGCAGCAGCGACGGCATCCGCTCGTTGGATGGGAACAGCGGGCGATAATAATTCACATCATCCAATGCCTGCGGGATGTTCGCCGGATGGATGGCTTTAAAAGCCATCCCGCGCAGCTCGCGCAGCATGTCGTCGGACTCGTCTCCGCTGAGCTGCGCGCAGTCCAGGCCGACTTTGTTGGTAACAGCCGAGACATTGCTCACGATTTCGTTAACAAATAACCCGACCAGCACCGGGCAGGCCGGCCCCAACTGGCCGCGCAGCGCGTCGCAAATTGGCAGAGCGACATCCGGCGTAATGTAGCGAGGGCTTTTTTTGAAAAAATTGAACCCCAGCATATCCGCGCCCGCCTCTGCCGCCATCAGCGCGTCCTCGAACGTCGTCAGTCCACAAATTTTAACCTTTGTCATAATCTCACCTCACGGGTTTGGCTGCTAAACTCCTGCACCCGTAAGGCGATATTATCCGCTTTGACCAGCGATTCGCCAACCAGGACGGCGTGCGCGCCGCACGCGCCCATCTGCCGCACGTCCTCGGCGCTGCGGATGGCGCTTTCGGCCACCAGCGTCACCTCCGGCGGCACAAGTTTCGCCAGCCGTTGGGTTGTGGTGATGTCCTCAGCAAAGGTCTTCAAATTGCGGTTATTGACACCGACCAGCTGCGCCCCGATTTTGAGCGCCCGTTCCAGTTCGCCCTCGTTATGGACTTCCACCAGCGCCGCCATACCCAGCCCGGTTATCAGGTTGTGCAGGTCGCGCAGATGCGAGTCCTCCAGCGCCATCACGATCAGCAGCATGGCATCCGCGCCCGCTGCCCGGCCTTCATACACCTGATACTCGTCAATGGTGAAATCCTTCCGCAGCACCGGCACGTCAGCCGCCGCGCGCGCCAGCCGCAGATGCTCCAGGCCGCCCTGGAAAAACGGCTCGTCGGTCAGCACCGAAATCGCCGCCGCGCCGTTTTCAGCGTAAGTCCGCGCCAGCGCCGCCGGATCGAAGTTTTCGATCAAAACCCCTTTGCTCGGCGAGGCTTTTTTCACCTCGGCGATCAGCGCCACCGTATCGCGCTGCAAGGCCTTCGCAAAGTCCCGCGCGGGCGGGGCTGACGAAACCTCGCGCCGAACCCGCGCCGCCTGGGCCGGGTCGCGGGTCTGCTCTTTTAAATCCAACGCCTTGCGCGCCAGGATTTTATCCAGGATGGTATCGGTTTTGATGTAGGAAGCCATCTTCACCCGGCTACTGCGCCGCCGCGAACTTTTGACTATACGCAATCAGCGACTCCAGCTTCGCCAGCGCCGCGCCGTCGGCGATCACCTTCGCGGCCATTTCGATCCCGTCCCGCAGGTTTCCGACCAGGCCGCCGGCCATCAGCGCCGCCCCGGCGTTTAGCAGCACCACATCGCGCCGCGCATCCTGGATTTCGCCGCTCAGGACACCGCGCAGGATGGCCGCGTTGGTCGGCGCATCGTCGCCCTGCAAATCGGCGATGTTCGCCCCCCTAAACCCGTAATCGCGCGGGTCGAGGTCGTGCGTCGTCACTACCCCATCCATGTAATAACTGACGCGGTTCGGCCCGGTGGTGGTCAGTTCGTCCAGGCCGCCGTAGCCGCTGACCACGATGGCCGATTTCGCCCCCAGCGCGCCCAGGACATGAGCCAGCATGTCCGTCAGGTCGGCGGCAAAAACGCCCATCAACTGCCGCCGCGCGCCCGCCGGGTTGGTCAGCGGGCCGAGGATGTTAAAAATCGTCCGAATCCCCATCTGGCGGCGCGGCCCGATGGCGTGTTTCATGGCCGGATGCAGTTTAGGGGCGAACAAAAAACCGATGCCGGTTTCGTCAATACACTGGCCGACCTGCTCCGGCGTCAGATCAAGGTTAACACCCAGTTCGGCCAGCACGTCGGCGCTGCCGCATTTGCTGCTGGCAGCGCGGTTGCCGTGTTTGGCGACCGGGATTCCCGCGCCCGCCGCCACAAACGCCACCGTCGTGCTGATGTTAAACGTGCCGGATTTATCGCCGCCCGTGCCGCAGGTGTCCAGCAGTTCGCCGTTAAAGCGCGTCGGCACGTGATGGGCATTGGAGCGCATCGCCCGCGCGCTGCCGGTGATTTCGTCCTGTGTTTCACCTTTCATCCGCAGCGCCATCAGGTACGCGCCAATCTGCGCCTCGGTCGCGCTGCCGCCCATGATCTGGTTCATCACCGCTTCGGCTTCATCCATTTGCAGATGCCCGAACCGGCTCAGTACATCTATCGCGCGTTGAATATCCACGTTTTCCCCCTCGATCATCTACAACCCCGCCGCCACCGGCACTTTGATTTCCAGGAAGTTCTGCAAAATGCGCGTCCCGAACTTCGTCAGGATGCTTTCGGGATGGAACTGCACGCCGTAAACCGGGTACTCGCGGTGGCTCAGCCCCATGATCTCGCCGTGATCGGTGAAGGCCGTGATCGCCAGGCAGTCCGGCAAAGAGGTTTCCTCCACGATCAGGCTGTGATAGCGCGTGGCCTCGAACGGGCTTGGCACGCCCTTAAAAACGCCGTCGCCTTTGTGGTAAATCTGGCTGGTTTTGCCATGCATCAGACGCGGCGCGCGCGCCACCACGCCGCCGTAAGCCTGCCCAATCGCCTGATGCCCTAGGCACACGCCCAGAATCGGCAGGCTCGCGCCCAGTTGGGCGATCACGTCCAGCGACACGCCCGCGTCGTCCGGGTCGCCCGGCCCCGGCGAGATGACGATATGCGACGGCTGCAAAGCGCGTATCTCGTCCAGGGATATTTGATCGTTGCGCGCCACCTGCAAATCTGCCCCCATCTCGCCCATTAACTGCACCAGGTTGTACGTAAAACTGTCGTAGTTATCAATCACCAGAATCATCGTTTATCCTTCCAGTTCCGGGTAACGTCCGGTTTCCAATCCTTCCAGGTGGGCTGTATCATCGGTCGCAATCAGCCGCCACCGGCTGTCATGCGCGATGGTCGTCACCGACATATTGCTGACGGCGATTTCATTGGCGTGGCAGTCCGGTATCAGCTCGTTGAGCAGCGCGTGAATGGCCGTTGTGTGCGAGATAATGCCGATTGTCTCGCCAGGGTTTTGGGCCAGAATTCCATTAAAAGCCTGCACGGCGCGTTCTCGAACCTGCAAACGCGATTCGCCGCCGGGAATCTTAAATGTGTCCGGCGCGTTCAGCAGCCGCGCATAATCATCAGGATACCAGGCGCGGATTTCATCCAGTGTCAATCCCTGCCAGGCCCCGATATTACGTTCGCGCAGCCGCGAGTCGTAGACCGGCGCAAAACCCAACTGCTCGCTCAGGATTTCCGCCGTATCCACCGCGCGCCGCAGATCGCTGCTGTAAAGCGCGCTCATGCCGATGTTGCGAACATACAGCGCCAACTGCTGCGCCTGCCGCCGCCCGTGTTCGCTCAGCGGAACGGCTACCCAGCCCTGCCAGCGTCCTAACCGGTTCCACTCTGTCTCGCCGGGGCGAACGAAAATAACCCGTTTCACCATACGTTTTGTCTCCTGTCGGTGTCGGCGGCTAACCTTCGCCATCACGTCAGGCCGCGTTCGGCATATCGAACGGCAAACGCCACCGCCTTCGCTTTATTGATCGTTTCCTCGTACTCGCGCGCCGGATCGCTGTCCGCCACGATGCCCGCGCCGACCTGAATATGCACCGAATCCCCCTGCATAAGCAAGGCGCGGATGGTGATGCAGGTATCCATCGAGCCGTCAAAGCTGAAATAACCCACCGCGCCGCCGTATGTTCCCCGGCGCGTGCCTTCCAGTTCCTCAATAATCTCCATCGCGCGCACTTTCGGCGCGCCGCTCAACGTGCCTGCCGGGAAGGTCGCCCGCAGCAGATCGAAGGCATCCATGCCGGCGCGCAGGCGACCCTGCACCTGGCTGACGATGTGCATGACGTGGGAGTACCGTTCCACATACATCATGTTCGGCACGCGCACCGTGCCATAATCGCATACGCGCCCCAGGTCGTTGCGCCCCAGGTCTACCAGCATGACATGTTCGGCACGCTCTTTCGGGTCGGCCAGCAGTTCTTCCGCCAGCCGGCGGTCTTCGTCGTCGTCCGCCCCACGCGGGCGCGTCCCGGCGATGGGTCGAACGGTGGCCGTGCCGTCTTCCAGGCGCACCATCATTTCCGGCGATGCGCCGATGAGGCTGAAATCGCCGTTGAAGTTGAGCAAAAACATATACGGTGAGGGGTTCAGCATCCGCAGCGCACGGTAGATCGCCAGCGGTGTGGCCGACGTGCGCCGCTTGAAACGCTGCGAAAGCACGATCTGAAAAGCGTCCCCGGCGGCGATGTATTCTTTTGCCGCACGCACGTTGTCCTCAAAACGCGCCTGGGACATATTGGACTCCAGATCGTCATCCAGCGGCGGCGCGGCCTCCGGCAGCGGCGGCAGCGGCTCGCGCAAGCGGGCGGCGATTTCGTCTATGCGCCGCACGGCATCGTCATAAGCGGCGTCCGGGTCGCCCGTATCGTGAGCGTTCGCCAGGATAATAAGCTGGTGTTTGGCATGGTCAAAGATAACCAGCGTATCCGGCAGCAGAAAAGCCGCGTCCGGCACGTCCAGGTCTTTCGAGGCTGTTTCCGGCAGCCGCTCGAAATAGCGCACCACGTCGTAACCCAGATACCCCACCGCCCCGCCGATGAAACGCGGCAGCCCGTCCACCTTCACCGGCTTCACACGCGCGAACTCCGCCTTGACCGCGCCGAGCGGGTCTTCGCCCGCTTCCAGCCGGCGCGTGATGGTTTGGCCGTGCAGCGTCCGCGTCACCACGTTATCCTGTACGGTAATCACGCCCTTCGGGTTTACGCCCAGGAACGAATACCGCCCGACATGCTCGCCGCCTTCCACGCTTTCCAGCAAAAACGAATAAACGCTGTCCTGCGTCAGTTTCAGATAAACCGAAACCGGCGTCTCCATATCGGCGGGCAGCGTGCGGTACACCGGTACCAGATCGCCCTGTTCAAACAGTTTCAGAGCGGCCTCTCGCCCCGGTAAAACCTGTTCCCGCGCGGGTACTGTAAATAACGCCATCTCATTAACCTCCCCATACCAAACAAAAAACCCCTTCCCGCCATTGAGGACGAGAAGGGGTTCCCGTGGTGCCACCTCTGTTGTTTTACCCATACAGGGTAAAACGCTCTTTACGGGTACGGGCCAACCAGACAGCCAACCGATACCCTGCGCCTGTAACGGTGCGCTTCCGGCGCGGACTACTCTACCGTTCGCCCGTGCAACTCCCTGGCCCATTCCACCCTGCTGTATGTACCGCCTTCACAGCTTCCGGCGGCTCTCTGAACACCGCTGCGGGGTGTACTTTTCCAGATCAGCGTTGTTATGTATTCAACTGTTATCGAGCATAACGAGATTTCCGGCGGCTGTCAAGCACTTTGCGCCGGGGAAAAATCATTCCTCAAAAACAGCATGGACGGCCAGCCCGAACCCTGGCAGCAGTTCACCGCCGCTCACCGTTTCGCCATTGGAGAAAATGTCGAACTCACCATCCGGGTACAGCGCCTCGACCAGGCACTTTTTCGGATACACCAGCCACACCAGCCGCGCGCCGTTCGCCAGATAATAAGCCGCCTTATCGCGCATGGCTTTCGGCGTATCGTCCGGCGACTGCACCTCGACGCACAGATCGGGCATCTGCGGCACCGCGCCCTGCTCCACGACCGGCAGCAGCCGCTCGGTACGCGTGAAGGATACATCCGGTATGCGCGCGTTATGCGGATCATCAGGCAGACGGTAGCGCACTTCAAAGACTACCCGTCCCAGACCATGCGCTTTGATATATTCACGAAGGGCCGCATAAATGTTGCCTGCAATTAAGCTGTGCAGTTCGGTCGGCACTTTTTCAACAATCTCCCCCTCGACCAGTTCAAACAGCCGGTCGGCGTTTTCCGCTTGGGCGATAAAACGTTCAAACTCCTCGACGGTATATAACTTGCGTTCAACGACCATGGCAGCAAACCGCTCCAAATCTCACTATACTCAAAGGTCATTATACCCTACTGCGCCACCTGTTTCGCTACGCGCAGATGCGGTATAATTCGCTTAAGACAAAAGTTCTAGGAGCGTCACTCCTTGTCCATCACCAACCGCGAAATTGCCGATACGTTTGAAACCGTCGCCGATATGCTGCAAATCAAAGGCGAAAGCATCCACCGTGTAATGGCCTATCGCAACGCGGCACTCGCCATCCGCGACCTGCCCCGCGACCTGCGCGCCATCGCCGCCGAAGGCAGACTCACCGACATCCCCAACGTCGGGGATACGCTGGCCGCCAAAATCACCGAAATGCTGGATACCGGCAAACTCCAGTTTTACGAGCGGCTGGCGCAGGAAATCCCGCCCGGACTGGTACAGGTGATGCGGATCAACGGTGTGGGGCCGAAAAAGGCTAAACTGTTCTGGGAAAAACTTGGCATCGCCGGCATCGAGGCGCTGGAGGCCGCCGCCCGTGCCGAAAAACTGCGCGACCTGCCCGGCATGGGCGAAAAAAGCGAAAAGAAAATCATCGAAGGCATCGAAGCCCTGGCACGACAAACGGGACGCGCGCCGCTCGGCCTGGCCCTGCCCGCCGCGCAGGCCATCCTCGACCACCTGATGCGATTGCCCGGCGCGCTGGAAGGCGCGGTCGCCGGCAGCATCCGGCGCGGACGGCCAACGATAGGCGACGTAGACCTGCTGATCGCCAGCCACGACGCCGCGCCGATCATGGACGCTTTCGTGACGATGGAACAGGTCGCCCGCGTGCTGGGTCATGGCCCGACCAAAAGCTCGGTGGAGCTGCACAGCGGCCTGCAAGTAGATCTGCGCGTCCTCGAACCGGCGCGCTGGGGAACGGCCCTCAGCTACTTCACCGGCAGCCAGGCGCACAATATCCGCCTGCGCGAACTGGCGCTCAAAAAAGGGTTCAGCCTCAACGAACACGCCTTCAGCCCGGTAGACACCGACGGCAAGATCATCGAGGACGCGCCCAAAATCCTGTGCGCCACCGAAGAAGAAGTCTACCAGACGCTCGGCCTGCCCTGGATTGCGCCCGAACTGCGCGAGGATGCCGGCGAAATCGAAGCGGCGCTGGAAAACCGCCTGCCGAACCTGATCGTACTGGGGGACATCCAGGCCGATCTGCACATGCACACCACCTGGAGCGACGGGCGGCTGAGCATCCGCGAAATGGCCGAAGCCGCCAGGGCGCGCGGGCGTAAATACATCGTCATCACCGACCACTCCCAGTATTCCACCATCGCCAACGGCCTCTCGGTCGAGCGTATCTTGCGGCAGCAGGAAGAAGTGCGCCGCGTGGATGCCGAAATGTCGTCAGATTTGCGCGTCTTTCATGGCGTCGAGATGGACATCCGCAGCGACGGCACGCTTGATTTTCCCGACGAGGTGCTGGCGCAGCTCGATTTTGTCATCGCGTCGCTGCACTTCGGCCTGCGACAGGAACGCAGCCAGATCACGCAGCGGGTTTTAAACGCCATCCACAACCCCCACGTTGACCTGATCGGCCACCCGCGCGGCCAGTACATCCCCGACCGCGAACCCGCTGACCTGGACATGGACGCCGTTTTCGAGGCTGCCCGACAGCACGGCACTGCCCTGGAAATCAACGCCAACCCGCGCCGGCTCGACCTGGAAGCGGCCTACGCGCGGCGCGCCGTCGAACTGGGCATCCCGCTGGCGATCAACACCGATGCCCACAGCGCCGAAGATATGGATTTGTTATACTTCGGGGTGTTGACCGCGCGCCGGGGTTGGGTACAGGCCGAAAACGTGCTGAACACCTGGCCGCCAGAACGCTTTTTAAACTGGGTTCAAAGCCGGGGAAAATAAACCATGCCCAGCAACCACCCGCCCAATAAACGCCGGGATGCACCCTCGACTCCACCGGACATCCCGCCGGAGATGCCGCCTCCCCCGCCGCCGCGCCGCGCCGCGCCGACGGTTTATACGCCCGACCCGATTAAGTATCGTCACCCTCCTGTTGAGGCCGATAGAGGATTTTACCTGCCGCTGTGGTCTATCGGGCTGATGCTGCTGTCGGTGGCCGGCATCGTCGGCTGTTTTTCGCTGCTGGTCATCAGCCTGGGCGGGCGGCAGATTCCGCCGACCAGCGCGCCGCGTTTTGTGATTATCACCGCGCAGCCCACTCTACCGGGGCAGGAAACCCTGCCTGCGCTGCTGGTGTCGCCCACGCTGCCGGAAGGCTTCGGCCCCGGCTTTCAGGGGACGGTTCCGGCTTTCGCGCTCCAGGGGCCAACCCTGCCGCCGGTCATCTTCACCCCCACACCGATTGCCCTGGCCGTCGGCGCGCAGGTCATAGTCACCGACGCCGGCGACTCCGGCCTGAACATTCGCTCCGGCCCCAGCCGCGATAATGCCGTGCAGTTCCTCGCGCCGGAAGGCACGCTTTTTAACATCATCGCCGGCCCGCAGCAGTCCGCCGATGGGCTGGTGTGGTGGCAGGTTCAGGACCCGGTTCAGAGCAGCCGGGTCGGTTGGGCAGCATCCATTTATCTGACCGTCGTGCCGCCGGGATAGGAGACACCAGTCCGTGACAGACGACTTTGCGGCGCGCGCCGCCTATTTGCGCGATCAACTGAACTATCACAGCTATTGTTATTACGTGCTGGGCGCGCCGGTCATCACCAACGCGGAATACGACCGGCTGTACCTGGAACTTCAGCAGATCGAAGCCGAACACCCGGAACTCATCACCCCGGACTCGCCCACCCAGCGCGCCGGCAGCGACCTGTCGGAGGACTTCCCCAAAGTCCGCCACCCCGCGCCGATTTTAAGTTTGGGCAACGCCTTCAGCCCAGAAGACCTGCGCGCCTGGGAAGAACGTAATCTCAAGCTGCTGCCTGCCGGGACGCAGTTGGACTATACGCTCGAACCCAAGCTGGACGGCCTGACCATCGTTATCACTTACGAAAACGGCTATCTGACCCAGGCCGCCACGCGGGGCAGCGGCGAAGTCGGCGACGACGTGACCGCCAATGTTCGCACCATCCGCAGCATCCCTCTCAAAATCCCGGCACGACCGGACGGCCCGCCCGCCCCGGAGCGCCTGACCGTGCGCGGCGAAGTGCTGTTTTTGAAGAAGGATTTTGAGGCCCTCAACCGCAGGCAGGATGAATTGGAACTGCCGCGTTACATCAACGCCCGCAATACCGCTTCCGGCACGCTCAAGCAAAAAGACTCGCGCATCACCGCCGGACGGCCATTAAGCTGTTTCGTCTACGGCGTTGTGCAGGTGGTCGGCGCCAGGTGGGATAAACAGTGGGATATTCTGAATGCCCTGCGGGATTTTGGCTTCCCGGTCGCGCCCGGTGTGGGATATTATCCCACATTATCCGACATTATCCAGCAATTACCCACATGGGAATCCCGCAAAAACCAGCTTGAGTTTGAAATTGACGGCGTGGTTATTAAAGTCAACGACTTGCGTATTGCCGACGAACTCGGTTTCGTCGGCAAAGACCCGCGCGGCGCGGTGGCCTACAAATTCCCCTCTGAAGAAATGACTACCCGTCTGACCGGCGTTACCGTCAACATCGGGCGCACCGGCAAGGTGACGCCGACGGCCCAGCTTGAGCCGGTATTCCTCGGCGGCGTGACCGTCGTCAACGCCAGCCTGCACAACTACGACCAGATCGCCCGGCTGGATATCCGCCTGGGCGACATGGTGATCGTCAAACGCTCCGGCGAGGTCATCCCTTACGTCATCGGCCCGGTTACGGCCATGCGCGACGGCTCGGAAACGCCGATTCTGCCGCCGGAAACCTGCCCCTTCTCCGGTGATGCGATCATCCAGCCGGAAGGCATGGTGGACTACTTCTGCCCGAACCCGCTCTGCCCGGAGCGCGTCTTTCGCAGTATCGAGTTTTTTGTCTCGCGCGGGGCGATGGACATCGAAGGCATGGGGCCGCAGACCGTCAAAACCCTCATCGAAAAGGGTTTCATCCAGGACGAAGCCGATATTTTTTACCTCCGGCGCGAGCCGCTGCTGGAACTGGAAGGTTTCGCCGACAAAAAAGTGGACAACCTGCTGGCTTCCATCGAGGCCGCCAAACAGCGCCCGCTGGCCCAGTTCCTGGCTTCGCTTGGCATAGACGGCGTTGGCGGCGTGGTAGCTTCCCTGCTGGCCGACCGCTTCGGCTCAATTGACGCCCTGCAAAATGCCACCGCCGAGCAGATTGATGAAATCGAAGGCATCGGCCCGGTGCTGGCGCAAAATGTGGTGGACTGGTTTGCCGACCCGCACCACCGCCGGGTGCTGGACAAAATGCGCGCCGCCGGCGTGAATATGCAGGCAGAGCGGAAAGCCGCTGCCAGCGATAAACTGGCCGGGATGACGTTTGTGCTGACCGGCACACTGCCCACCCTCAGCCGCGAACAGGCGACCGAACTGATCGAAATGCACGGCGGCAAAGTGACCGGCAGCGTCAGCAAAAAAACCAGCTACGTGCTGATGGGCGACTCGCCGGGCAGCAAAGCCGACAAAGCCCGCACGCTCGGTGTGCCGATCATTGACGAGGCCGGCCTGCGCCGGCTCATCGGCGGCGAAACCCTCGCCCCTCAGCAGCCACTATTACTGTAAAAGCGTAACACAGAGACTCAGAGGCACAGAGCAGTTCTTTCTCTGTGTCTCCGAACCTTTGAGCCTCTGAGTTGAGTCTTCTAAGGAATTTTCCATGTCCGAAGGTATCATCATCATCAGAAAAGGCCGCGAGAAGCCGATTATCCAGCAGCACCCCTGGATTTTCTCCGGCGCGATTGAGGCCGTGCGCGGCGGCCCTACGCCCGGCGACATTGTGACCGTCACCGACCACAAGGGCGCATTCCTGGCGCGTGGTTACTGGAATCCGAAGTCACAGATTCAGGTGCGGATTCTGACCTGGCAGGACGAGCCGATCACCGGCGGCTGGTGGCGAAAGATGCTCAAGCGGGCGATCAAGGGGCGCGATCGGTATATCTACCTGCATACCCGCGACACCGCCGTGCGCCTGGTGAACGCCGAAAACGATTTTCTTCCCGGCCTGGTGGTAGATCGTTATGGAGACTGGCTGGTATTGCAGGCGCTCACCCTGGGCATCGAACGCCATAAGACGATGCTGGCCGAACTGCTGATGGAACTGCTCGCGCCTGCCGGCATTTACGAACGCAGCGATGTGGACGTGCGTGGTAAGGAAGGGCTTTCGCCGGTTAGCGGCGTCCTGGCCGGGCAGCCGCCCGCGTCCCTCCTGGCGATCATCGAAAACGACTTCACCCTCCAGGTGGATATCGTGGGTGGGCATAAAACCGGCTATTACCTCGACCAGCGCGCTAACCGCGCCCTGCTGAAAGAAGTCTGCCTGGAAAAAGCCGCCTCGGACACGCAGCTTCAGCAGCTGTGCGTCCTCAACCTGTTCAGTTATACGGGCGGCTTCGGGCTGTATGCGCTGGGCGGCGGGGCGGAATGGGTCGTCAATGTGGATGCTTCGCGGGAGGCGCTGGAACTGGCCGAAGCCAATTTTGAATTAAACAGATTCTCCCCCGACCGCGCCGAATTCATCCAGGCGGACGTATTCGACTACCTGCACGATCAGGCCGCCCAGGGCGCGCTGTACGACGTGATCGTCTGCGACCCGCCCAAGTTCGCCCACAATGCCGGACAGGTGGAGCGCGCCGCGCGGGGTTACAAAGACCTCAACCTCAACTGCTTCAAACTGGTCAAACCCGGCGGCTATCTGATGACGTTTTCCTGCTCCGGCGCGGTCAGCGCCGACCTGTTCCAGAAAATTGTGTTTGGCGCGCTGGCCGACAGCGGCAGACAGGCGCAGATCGTCAGACATTTGGCGCAGGCCGAAGATCATCCGGTCGCGCTCACTTTCCCCGAAGGCGCGTATTTGAAGGGCTTGCTGCTGCGGGTATATTAAAAACATAATACAGAGACTCAAAGGCACAGAGGCGCAGCGAACTCCCCGTGTCTCCGAACCTCTGAGACTCTGTGTTGGGTCTGTCCTTAAACGCCCGCGCCTTCGTCCCGGAGATGCCGTTCGACCAGTTTTTTGATTTTGTTGTGCGTCTCCACCCAGCTAATCGGGCTGAGGCCCAGCTTCTCGCGGATGTAATCCTCCGTTTGCCCGGCGCGGGTATCGCGCACGGCGCATGTCCAGCGCAGCATTTCAAACGAGATTTTATGCGGAATCCCCGCCGCATCCCCGATGTCGGTCAGGATGTATTCCAGGTTGCGGGTCGTGCAGTTAAAAATGGTGTTCTGCGGCTGGTACTGAGCGAGATATGCATCCAGCAGGCGCACCCAGTCGGGCGAGAGTTCGATTTTGCGCTCTTTGTAAACGTTGCGCGCTTTGTGTTTGACCACCAGAACCGGCGCTTTCGGGTCTGTGCGGTCTATATCTTTGGGCGTCAGCGCCGCCGTTTCGCTCTTTTTAATCCCGGTATCCAGCAGCAGCCGGAACAGCACCTCCGGGCGCGTGTCCGGTTCTTCACCGCGTTTCATCTGCCGGGCGGCGAAGATAGCCGCCTGCACCTCGTCCGGCGCGAGAACGGTTGCCAGCGGCGCGGGGCCGGAACGCTGCAAAACCGCTTTGGCCGGGTCGTGCGGAATCGCGCCGATGGTATGCAGCCACTTAAAATACACCTTCAGCGTCGTCACCCGCCGCGCGTAGGACTTGCGGCTGCACGGCACACCGCGCCCGTATTCCAGCCATTCCAGAAAGGTGTTGAGCATCGTCGTTGTATATTGGCCGACCGCCGTTGTTTCGCCAGTATGTTCGGCCAGCAGCTGCAAATCCGACGAAAACGCCTTGATCGTATGCTCCGACTTGCCCTCGCGGGTTAAATACTGTTGAAATAACGGGATGGTATGCCGTAGTTCGCTGTGCCGGTTTAAATCCTCCGCCGAGGTCGGCAGGTTGGGGAACAGCGGAATCTGGCGAATATCAGACATAACAGCACCTAACTCATAATAAGTTGCTGACTCACCCTGTAGGATAAGCGAAAATAGAACATCAGTCAAGTTTCCGGCGCGCTGCTACCGCCGCCGTGTGTAATCCGCATTTCCGTACACGTCCACCGCCAGCCGCTCGGCCTCGGTGCGTTCAGCGTCCGAAAGCTCACCGCGTTCAAACGCGATCTCAAACGTCTCCGCGAAACCCTCCACAATCGCATCTGCTACAGTATTCCAGTTTATTTCCTGCCCCCCTCTCCTTGAGAGGGTGAGGGCATACACGGCTTCCTCCAGCGTGGCGGCGCGCGCCCGCACCTGGGGTTTGGCGTTTTCTCTGGCGGCTTCGTCGGGATAAACCAGCACCTCGTTAATGCGCCCCAGGTCGCCGCACAGCGGCAGCGACCCATGCTGCAAAACGCCCTCCTGCCGGCGCACCTGCGCGCTGCCGATCAGCTTGCGCCCGCCGACCGTGATTTCGTAATGCGAGGGCGTTTCAAAACACACCGCGCCGCCCCCGCCTGCACGTTCAGCGCGCCGGTCGGCCTGCGGGCTGACGCCCAGTTTTTCCAGCCCCGCCACCAGCGCGCGGCTCAGACGCCGGTAGCTTTCCACCACATCCCCGGCAGCAATCGAATCGCCGGCGGGCAGCGACACGCTGTAGGTCAGTTCATCGGTGTGCAGGATGGCCCGCCCGCCCGTAGGCCGCCGCACCACATCCCAACCCAGCGCCGCCGCCCGCGCGAAGTCCACATCCGACGCTTTTTGCCCGTACCCCAACGACAGACACGGCGGCTCCCAGGCATACAGCCGCAGGGTGGGCAGCGTCCGCCCCGCGCCAACCGCCAGTAGAATCGCCTCGTCAATCGCCATGTTGTACCGCCCCGCAGTGGGGGGATCGTAGATCAAGCGCCATTGACGCATATAACAAGCCTGCCTATACTGTTAATCATCATTAAGGGTTCGCATGTTGTATGGAAGATGGTACGGACTTAATGCCGAACGACTGGACTGCCGACGACAAACCAACACTGCCTCACAATCGCCCGGTCGAACCCGACCCCGACACGCTTTTATCCAGCGCAGCCACCCTGGCGCACAACCGGCCCGTCAGCGCCTATTCCGGCGATTATTATAACGAAACCTTGCGCCCGCCGCCGCCGCCGCCCTTCAGCCGCGAGTCGGCAGCGCGGGAACGGATGCGCCGCCGGCGCGTGCGGACGCGGCGGGGTGGTGAATGGGCCTGGGTGGTAATCGCCGCCGCTATGCTCGGCGTGGTGGTGATTATCAGCATGAGCGCGTTTATCATGCTGCGCGCCGCGCAAACCGACGCGGAATTCGTCCCAACGGCAGTCGTCGAACTGCCCACGCCGGTAGACGCGCGCGGGCCGCTGGGCGCGCTCAACGGCCAGCGGTTAACGCTCAGCGATGGGCGCAGCATCACCCTCACCCCCTGGGACGGCGTATCGCGCTTTACGGTGCTGCTGATGGGGCTTGACCGGCGCCCCGGCGAAACCGGCCTGGCCTACCGCACCGATACGATCATGCTGGTCAGCATTGATCCTATCACGAAAAGCCTGGGTATCCTCAGCATCCCGCGCGATCTGTATGTCGAAGTCCCCGGTTACAGCGAACTTCAGCGCATCAACTCGCCGATGGTGCTGGGCGAACTGCGCCAGCCGGGTTACGGGCCGCAGTTGATGATGCAAACCGCGCAGTACAACCTGGGCATCCGCGTCCACGATTACGTGGCGGTGGATTTTAACACCGTCATCACCCTGGTGGACGCCATCGGCGGCATAGACATCAACGTGCCGTACACCATCAACGACCCGCAGTATCCCGACATGAACTTCGGCTACGATCCGCTGTTCATCCGCGCCGGCTTGCAGCACATGGACGGCAAACTGGCGCTAAAATATGCGCGCACCCGGCATGGGGACAGCGACTTCCAACGCGCCGAACGCCAGCAGCAGGTTTTGTACGCCGTTCGGGACAAGGTGTTAAACCTGGATATGCTGCCGCAGTTGATTATTCAGTCCCCCACCCTCTGGGCGCAGCTCAGCCAGGGCATCAGCACCGGCCTGACGCTGGAACAGATCATCCAGCTTGCCTGGTATCTCAAAGATGTCAGCGGCGAAAACATCCGCACCGGCGTGATTAACGAGCGTTATACAGCCGGTTATACCACCCCCGGCGGCGCTTCCGTACTGGTGCCGAACCGCAATACGCTCGGCGCGCTGATGGTGGATGTTTTTGGGCAAAACTATTCCCAATAAATACGCCGCCGCACAAAAAAACAGCGCGTCCTTGATCGGGCGCGCTGTGCAGTGTGCGGGGGCAGCCTGCCATGCCGTGTGAACGCGATGTTTTTGAACCTGCTTTCGCAGGTGGGTCATCTAACTGATATATCCGGTCTTAGCTCCGCAAGCCTATCACCATCAACAGCAGACTTTGATGCCCTTCGTTTGGGTGTTGGCTCAAAACGCATTGCGCCATCACGCGCACGGCAGGTTGGTATTGTTATACCAGACGCTTCGACGAGTTGTAAAGACTCAGCTTGCGGCGCTCCACCGGCAGAAAATACCCCACAGGGCAGCGCCGGGGCAAACGGCTGCTAGGGCTGCTCCTGTTCCTTTTCTTCTTCGATGACCACTGCGATACCCAGTTCCTCCAACTGGCCGGGTTCCGCCGGGCTGGGGGCGTGCGCCATCACGTCGCTGCCGGTTTGTGTTTTGGGGAAGGCGATCACTTCCCGGATATTCGGCGCGCCCGCGAACAGCATCGCCAGCCGGTCAACCCCGGCGGCAATCCCGCCGTGCGGCGGCGTGCCGTACTCGAACGCCTCCAGCATATGCCCAAACTGCTCGCGGGCGTGTTCCATCGTCTGGCCGATGAGTGGGAAGATTTTTTCCTGCAAGGCGCGATCGTGGATGCGGATGCTGCCGCCGGCGACTTCGTAACCGTTGCACACCAGGTCATACTGCGAACCGCGCGCTTTGCCGGGGTCGGTGTCCAACAGCGGCAGGTCTTCCGGCATCGGCGCGGTAAACATATGCTGCGAGGGGTCCCACCGCTGGTTTTCCTCGTCCCACAAAAACAGCGGAAAATCAATCACCCAGATGAAAGCGAACTGGTTTGGGTCAAGCAGCCCCAGCTTTTCCGCCAGGGTGCGGCGCAAAATATCCACCGAGTCGTAGACCACTTCGCGCCGGTCGGACAAAAACAGCAGCAGGTCGCCGGGTTTGGCTTCCAGCCGCTCAAAAAGCGCCAGCTTTTGCTCGACGGTGAAAAACTTGCCGATTGGGCCTTTCACCTCGTCATTTTCGTCGGTCGGCAGCGCCATCCAGGCCAGCCCCTTCGCGCCCACAGACCGCACCAGGTCTTCCAGTTCAGCGGTATCTTTCCGAAGCTGCGTGCCGCTGACCGCCCCTGCCCCCGGAACACAAATGGCCTTGACCGGACGCCCCTCCGCCACGTTAGTCTGGAACACGCCAAACCCGCTTTTGCCCGCAATGTCGCTGACATCTACTGCCGCCATGCCGTAACGCAGGTCAGGCTTGTCCGAGCCGTATTTTTCCATCGCTTCGGTGTAGGTCAAACGCGGGAACGGCTTCCACAGCAGCCATTTATCCGTCCCGACCTTCTCCACCAGCGCGATCATCATACCCTCAACCAGCTGCATCACGTCCTCGCGCTCGACGAAACTCATCTCCATATCAAGCTGCGTGAACTCCGGCTGGCGTTCGCCGCGCAGGTCTTCATCGCGGAAGCAACGCGCGATCTGGAAATAACGTTCGTAGCCGGCCACCATCAAAAGCTGTTTTAACTGCTGCGGACTTTGCGGCAGGGCATAAAATTTACCCGGCTGTAACCGGGATGGCACGAGAAAATCGCGCGCGCCTTCCGGCGTGGTTTTGAACAGGATGGGCGTCTCAATTTCGACAAAACCGCGTTCGTCTAGGTAATCGCGCACGAACTTCACGATTCGATGCCGTAGGACGATATTATGCTGCATCGAAGGACGGCGCAGGTCGAGATAGCGGTACTGCATCCGCCGGACTTCCTCAATCCGCTCCTCTTTATTGATGTAAAACGGCGGCGTTTTGGAGGCATTCAACAGTCTGATATGCTGTGCGACAACCTCGATTTCCCCTGTCTCCAGTTCCGGGTTGGCCGTTCCCGCCGGGCGGACGCGCACTAAACCCTGTACCTGAAGCACGTATTCGCTGCGAGCATCGCGGGCCACCTGATGCGCGTGCGGGGAACCGGCCTCGTCCACCACCACCTGCGTGATACCCCACCGGTCGCGCAGATCAATGAACACCACCCCACCCTGATCGCGCTGGCGGTTAACCCACCCGGCCAGCGTCACCTGCTGGCCGGTATGTTCGACTCGAAGTTCGCCGCAGTTATGCGTCTTTAACATAGGCTCATCGCTCCTAACGCAGCATGTTTGAGGTTCTTAGCGGATATGGGCGAAAAGCATAACACGTTCTGGGTTAGAAACAAATAGTTAGATTGCGACAAAATCAAACGGCGCGTATGCGCCGTCTAGTTACCCCGATGGTCATGCTTGAGGCCGGACTGCGGCCTCACAGCGTATTCAAAAATCCCCCGGCAAGCTGCCGATCAACCCATTTGGCGACGAACGGATAGCGGTAATCCATCCGGTTATAGGTCTGGACGCCGGCGACCGTGCCAAAAAAGAGCGCAGCAAACGGCGTTATCACGATCAGCAGCGCCAGCGCCACCCCCAGCAGCCCCCACAGCGGCACCAGAACGATGCCCGCCAGCACGAAAATCGCCAGCAGCGCGATCACCATGCCCAGCGCCCAGGCCACGCCGCCCACCACCAGCACTGCCAGCACGCCGACCGTACTCAGCAGTTGTAAAACAAAGGCTTGCAGCGCATGAAACGACACGTAGTCGGAGCGTTTGCGGTACATAAAATAGATCACCAGCGGCAGAAAAATGCTCATCGGCACCACAAACCCGGCGGTGAACAGACCGCCCAGCATCGTCAGCCAGATGCTGGCGTGCGCGATGGCCGCCCACTGCCGCTCCTCATCCGAGATATTCATCGTGCTGTAGCTGCGCGGTTTGGCCTTCGGCTTGCGTGGCTCGTAGTAGCGCGCTTCGTATTCGCGCACAACGTCCGGCTCTGGTGACGATGACGCTAACCGCGCAACACGCTCGGTTTCTATCTTATCCTGGTGTTCTTCATCGTTCATGCGCCAACCCTCATTCAGCATGGGGAACAATCCGTTTGCAATCCATGTTAAGTATTTCTGTATACGGATTCGCGCGCGGATAAGTTTCAGCACCGGCGCAGTATGGTATACTAGCCACCCATGTTTAGCAATGACTTTATGCTCACCAAACGCCACCTGGGGCTGATTCTGCTGGCCGGCGGCAGCCTGGGTTTTATCGGCATCCTCGGCATAGACATCCTGGACGCTGGGCGCGAGGGCGGCATCGGCCCGGCGCAGCAAATCGCGCTCGGCTTGTGCCTGCTGTCAGCTTTTATCGGCCTCACCCTGCTGCCGCTGGGCGACAAACCTGCCTGATTTTATGACTCATTTCCCGCCCAATAATATGGACAAACCGATCTTTCGTGTCACCAACCGGGTTTTGATGGCCGCCGCCCTGCTGGTGCTGCTCGGCCACCTGGCCGTTTATGCAGCCTACGCCGCCAACTTGATGCGTTTCCCTTTTGATTACGACCAGGGCGAAGGTTTTGAACTGGTGGACACCGTGCTGTTCAGCCGGGGGGAATGGCCGTACCGCGATACCGAGGTTTTCCCGTTTTATTCCAGCAATTATCCGCCGCTGTTTCATGTCCTCGCCGCGCCGTTCGTGTGGATGGTCGGGCCGGCCTATTGGTACGGGCGTCTGCTCGGCTTTCTGGCAACCTTAGTGACGGCTGCCGCCATCGGCTTCGCGGTCTACCGTGACGGCGCGGCAGGCGGCGGGCGGCTTAAGCTGCTGGTCGCGGCAATGGCCGGCCTGACTTATCTGGCGTCGAACACGGTTTATCACATCGGGCCGCTGTTCCGCCAGCACGCCAGCATGGTGATGTTTGAAACGCTGGCGGTCGTTGTTCTGGCAAATGCCAACGAGATCACCCACATCCGGCGCCGGCGGCGGACGCTGGCCGCCGGGCTGCTGCTGGTCATCGCCGCCGGGTATACCAAACAGCTTGCGATTGTCACCGCCCTGGCGATTGGGCTGTTTTTGTTCATTCGCCGGCCCCGGCGCGCCCTGGTCTGGGGGAGCATGGCGGCGGCGGTCGGCGTGGGCGTGTTCGTATGGATGACCGCCGCGACGAACGGCGAATGGTGGCGGCAGGCCATCGTCGCCAACGTCAACGAGTTAAATATCCAGCAGTCGGTTGGTTTATTCCGGCTGTGGTTTTCGCTGCACGGCTTTTTGATCGTCCCAGCGGCGCTGCTGGTGTTTTATGAGCTGTACTTCGACCGGCTCTCGTTATATGCCATCTGGTTTTTACTGGCAGTGGGACTCAACGGCGCGGCCTCCGGCACGTGGGGCGGCGGGGACAGCTACTTCGCTACAGCCATCGCGGCGACCTGCATCCTGAGCGGTTTTTTTGCCGCGCGCACGCTGGCCGACGAGTGGCAGTTTACCGAAAATTATCTCAGCCGGCTGGTATACCCGCTCAGACCGCTCGCGCCGGGTCTGCTGCGCGCCGGACTCATCATCATGCCGCTGCTGTACCTGGGTTATGGCCGGGCGACCCTGCACCTGCCCACGCAGCAGCCACCCTTCGATGCCTTCGCCCGCGTGTTAAACATCCGGCCCAACGCCCTGAATGGTTTTTACGATTCGGCGCGCACCGCCGACGGCCAGTTCAGCGCCGGTTACGCCGACATCGGTCACTTCACCACCCCGGACGATGTTCAGGCCGGCTGGCTGATCGTCGAACGGGCGCGCACCGCCGCCGGCCACGTGATGAGCGAGGAAGCCGGTTTCAGCCTGGCCGCCGGGCGGGAAGTCATCACCAACCCCACCCAACTGCTGAACCTGGACAAAAAAGGTTTATATAACGGCGGTGAACTCATCCGGCTGATCGAAGACCGCGCGTTTGGCCTCATCATCTTCCGGGCGCAGTTTTACCCGCCGCGCCTGCTGCGCGCCGTCGGCGACCACTACCGGCACGCCGAAAGTATTTATATGAACGGCTTCGAGTACCGGCTGCTGGTTCCCGATTAAGGACATACCAGAGGCCGCTGCCCTACGACCCCATCGAGTCCGACCACTCACGGCGCAAGCGCACCGTCTGCGACCGGCAGGCTTCGACGCCGTTCGCCAGCGCCACCACATACCACGAAAAATTGATGCCGCGCCCGATAACGGCCAGCTCCATATTACCGCGCGTCTTGGTGATACCGCCAGGTACGTCCAGCCCCATCACAAGCTGGCCGTTTTCATTCAGCACGTAAACCTGATAATGGGTGATGTCGCCCGACCGGGGCGGGTCCCAGTAAAAAGTCGTCTCGCCGTTCGGGAAACCATCCAGCGGCGACGTGGCGCGGAAGCCGGCGCAGTTCACCGCCGAAGCGGGGTCGGCTGCCGTTGGCGGCACGACTACCGTCGTGACGGTCGTGGTAACGGTGGTGGCCGTCGTCGAAGCGGCGGGACTCACGCTTCCGCTGCATGGAATGTAAATGGTCTGGCCGGCATAAATACGGCGAACATCGGCGATGCCGTTGGCGGCGGCGATGGCCTCCATGCTCACCCCGTAACGCAGGGAAATCCGAAACAGGTTTTGCCCGGCCTGAACGGTATGGTACACGCCGCACTCGGCGCGAACCGGCGTCATTCCCCAGGCCAGCACGCTCGCCAGAACAAGCGTCAAGGTCAGTAAACGGATAAGGTTACGCATAAACATCCTCACGGATTAATCGCTGCGGACGAATACCTCTATCTCTATGATATAAAAATTATGAAAGTGTGTGGTTAGATATTACTAACCTGCGCGCTAAGGGTTAGATAAGATAAACTTTTGCCGGGTTATGTTAAAAATTTCATACCGTATAGTCGGGAAAACGATGGGGATTCGGCGGATAAAAAACCGCCCTGGTGGGCGGTTATCCGAACGGGTTGTATCGCGGCAGTTTTTTCGGCTGCACCTTGCCGGAATTGCTGCTCACCAGCCCCATTGGGCGGCGTTCCTTAAAGAAGTCGTTCCCGGAGCGAACCTGCCGCAGCAGGCTGTCAATAGACTGCTGGAGGTACTCCAGCGTCACTTCGGTGCGGTGTTCATGGGCTGCCAGCATCCGGGCGTGCAGCGCCGCCTCGCGCACGAACGCGCCCGGCTGGTTGATGAGTTCCGGGATGACCATCAGGTGTTCGTCTTTCCACTGGTCGGCCATGTAATAGCGCAGCATTTGCTCGGCATGATGGTCGTCCTGAATGGTCGGAATGACGAAAATCCGGTCGAGCCGGCCAGGCCGCTTGGCGATGCGTTCGTCAATCACTTCGGGATAATTAGTCGTCGCCAGCATCAACGCGCCTTCCGGGTTGTTGGGCGACTCCACGCCGTCCAGGACGTTCAAAATGCGTGCTTTATCGTCGCCCTGCAAATAGGCGTCCAGTTCCTCCACGATCAGCAGAACCGGGTAGCGCGCCGCCGTCACCGCCTGGAGCGCGCGCTGGATTTTCTCGAACGATGCGCCGTCCCGGTCGGAGCCGGACACATAAACGACGATGCGCCCCTGGTTGATCGCCAGCTTCGCCATCGCCGCGCACAGCATGGTTTTGCCCGTTCCCGGCACGCCCGCCAGCAGCAGTTTGCGGAAGGGGGCCAGTTTAAGCTGCCGGTAGATGTAAACGCCTTTTGTGAAGAAGGCTTCCATGTCGTCCAGCAGGTCGTCTTTTAAATCGTCCGGCAGGATGACATCTTCCCAATCCACCGTCGGGTCAAAAAAGGCATCCGTGCCGCCGATGATATACACGTCCCGGCGGCGGCGGATACGCGGGCGCACCGCCCGCGCGCAGGCAAACTCGAAGGCCGCCCAGGTTTCCAGCCTGCCGGAAGGAACCAGCGCCACTGCCGTTAAATCCTGCACGTCGTCGTCGAAGTATGAACTGGCGTAAACGACCTCGAAGGGGTCTTCATCCTCCACCGAAAACTTGAAGATGTATGCCCCGGCGGTGGCCGTCAGCACCATCTTTTTGCCCCGCGAACCGTAATCACTGATGGGGACGATGACCGGACACTCCAGTTGTTCCACACCATCGTAGCGGGCTTTTCCGCGCAGCTTGCGCCCGGATTTAATCTGATTCTGAGCGATCATGTTGCTGCATTCCGTTGACGCCCAGATCGTTGTGTACGCGCGCCCCGGCCAGCGTTTTTCCCAGGTATCGCGCGCCCACTGCACCAGACGTTCATACTGCATATGGTTTTATCCCCTCGAAATCTCTAACCCTGGTTCAGGCACATGATGACTAACCGGGGGGTAAGTTCATTATAAAAATCTTTACTCAAAATCGAAAGGGTACTTGCTGAATTACTCATTTGCCGTCACAATCCTGGCGCATGGGCCGGCAGGTTTTAACAGCCGGTTATAGGAGTTCAGCCGGTTATGACCACCGTTTATGTCACACATCCCCGTTATGTCGAACACGATCTGCCGGGACACCCCGAACACGCCGGGCGCATCCGCGCCATCTGGCAGCAGCTTGATACAACCGGCCTGAGCGACCGCCTGCGCCGCCTGGAAGCCCAGCCGGTGGCCGAAGAATGGGTCGCTGCCGTGCATACCCGCCCCTATTTAGACCTGTTGAACAAAATCGAACGTCTTCAAGACCAGATCACCCACCTGAACCCGGATACCTACATCGGGCCGAACGGTTACACCATCGCCCGGCTTTCAGCCGGCGGCGTGGTGCAGGCCGTCGAGGAAGTCCTCAGCGGCAGGGCGCGCAGCGGCCTGGCAGCCATCCGCCCGCCGGGACATCATGCCATGCCGGGTTACAGTATGGGGTTCTGTCTGCTGGGCAACGTCCCCATCGCGGCGCACTACGCCCGGCAGGTACACGGTATTAAGCGGCTGATGATCGTGGATTTTGACGTGCATCATGGCAATGGCACAGAAGCCATGTTTTACGACGACGACGGCGTGCTGTTCATCTCCACCCACCAGTATCCCTTTTACCCCGGCACGGGCGCCGCCGAGGATACTGGCAGGGGGCGCGGCAGGGGTTACACCATCAATATCCCCCTGGCTGCCGGGCATGGCGACCGCAGTTACGCGGCCATCTTCGAGCGGGTGGTGTGGCCGGCGGCGGCGCGTTTCCAGCCGGAATTGATAATGGTTTCCGCCGGGTTCGACGCCCACTGGACAGACCCCCTCGCCGGGATGCGGCTGAGTTTAACTGGATACGCCCATCTTACACGAGAACTGATACGCATGGCCGACCAATTTTGCGGGGGAAAAATCGTCTTTGTGCTGGAAGGCGGTTACAACCTGGAGGCGCTGGCGCACGGCGTGCGGAATATCGCCCATGCCCTGCTGGGCGAAGACGAAATCAGCGACCCGCTCGGCCCGCCGCGTTTTGACCGTGAACCGGATGCCGAGCCGCTTATTGCTCAGCTTCGTTCGATTCACGCGCTTCCTTGAGCGTATCTTCGCGCTTCACACGGCGGCGCGGGCGGCTGTATTTGGTAAAAACGCGGATGATCGCCAGGATAATCCAGATGATGACCGACGCGCCCAGCGCCAGAAACCACGCGCCCGCGCCGACGGCCATCCCGACCGCCGCCGTCGCCCAGATGCTCGCCGCCGTCGTTAAATGGTGAACGCTTCCCTTACGCTGGAGGATCGTCCCTGCGCCGATGAAGCCGATGCCGCTGACGATCTGCGCCGCGATGCGCGCCGGGTCGCCTTCCGGGAACGCCCAGACCGAAAGCATGGTGAACAGGCACGCGCCCAAACCCACCAGCATATGGGTTCGCAGCCCGGCGGGCTGGTAGTGGCGCTCGCGGTCCAGCCCGATAAGCATACTGAGTACCGCCGCCACCAGCAGGTAAAAAACTGCCTCAGCTTGTTGGTAAAGGGACATGGTTTAAACGCTCTTTAAAAGTAGGCCGGCGCGAAAACACGCTTCGCGCCGGCGGCCACAAATCCACTTAACGGTTGCGCCCGTATTTTTCGTGGCTGGATACCCAGTCCGACGATGAAATAGCCGCGCCGAGCGACAGTTCGCCGGCCAGCGCCACCCCGGCGATGATCTCCGCCAGTTTATTCACCTTACCCTTGCCAAAACAGCCCAGCACTTCCAGGCACTCGCGCTGGGTCGGCAGCCCCGTCCCGCCGCCATAGGTCGCCACAATCAGCGAGGGTATGGTCAGCGAAACGTACAGGTCGCCCTCCGGCGTCAGTTCCGTATACAGGATGCCGGCGGACGATTCGGCCACGTTCGCCACATCCTGCCCGGTGGCGATGAACATGGCCGTGATCGCGTTCGGCGAATGCGCGCCGTTGTTGTTCGCCCCGGAAAGGAACGCGCCGACGTTCGACACCATCGAATGATAATGCAGGCTTTCCGGCGTCACGCGCATCTGCTGTAACAGCACGTCGCGTTTGACGACCACCTCCGCCGTCACGCGCTTGCCGCGCGTCCGCATGATATTCACCTGCGAGGCTTTTTTGTCGGTGGCGAAGTTCGACTCCAGGTAAAAGTGCCGGATTTTATCCTTATCTTCGTAATGGTCGAGTATCCAACTGCACGCCGCGAACGTCGCCCGGCCAACCATATTCTGCCCGGCAGCATCACCGGTGGAAAAGTTGAAACGCAGATAAACGAACTTGTTGGCGAGATACGGGTCAATATACTGCAAACGCGCCACGTGCGAGGTCGCCTCGGCCTCGTACCGAATCTGGTCGAGGTGCGACTCCACCCATTGCAGCAGGTCGCGCCCGGCGCGCGCATCCTCCATCACAAACACCGGCGCGCGCTGCATGGCATCCCCCACCACCGTACACTTAACGCCGCCGCACAGGTTGACGACCTTGATGCCGCGATTGTACGACGCCACCAGCGTGCCTTCGGAGGTCGCCAGCGGGATGAGAAAATCGCCCTGGGCCTGTTCGCCGTTGATGTGTATCGGCCCGGCAAAACCGAGCGGAATCTGCACCGCGCCGGTGAAGTGTTCAATATTGCCTTTGGCAACATGCGGATCAAACGAAAATTTCCCGACATGCTCCAGCGCCGCGCCGCTGAAGTCCCGGACGAACCGCTGCCGTTCTTCAATAATTTCCAGGTCATAATCGTCACGTTCGCTGCGCGGCAGGCGGATGAGATGGTCGTCGGCTTCGGTGATGGCGTCTTCGACTTTGAGCGTCAGCTCGCCAAACGGCACGGCCTCGAACGTCACTTCGATTTCGTGTTTACCGAGCGGCAGATGTTCGCCCCGCACGTATACATCCAGGGTTTTTCGCAGCGGAAAATCAATCGGCGTCTCCGGCGTGATCTGCTGCGGCGTCAGCACGCGCCCTTCGCCCATATCAATGCGAACCTGATCGAGCGGGATATCATGCTCACGGATGCGGACATTAACCAGCCGGGCAAAACCGGCGTCGCTCAGCCGGTTTTTGATCGAAAACCGCACGCCGCCATCTACATTTTTCAAACTGCCAAAGGTATACAACTGCTTCAAAATCAAACTGGGAATCGAAACGTTCGGGGTAGACATAACTCACCAACACCTCTCTCAACCAACTCGCCGCGTTCTATTTAGCATAACGACTTATAACAACAATGCAAAACGAATCGTCGGGCAGGGCAATCGCATGAAGATACATCGTCTTAATAAATGGGGTTTCGCCTGTTGACCCCACCCCCCAAACCCCCTCCCCTCAGGGGACATGCGTCCCCATTCGGGTCGCCGAATTCGGAGAGGAGGCTTAATACAACACTTACTCCCCCTTTCTCCGTGTACGGCGATCGAAGGGAGTCCCTTCAGGGAGGAAAGGGGGCCGGGGGATAGGGGTTAACGTGACGCGAAAATACCGTTTGATGCGATTGCCCTGCCCGCAAACGCAAAAAGGCGAACCGTCGTGGTTCGCCCCGTAAAATCCAGACTCGCGTCGGCGTTACCGGCTCTTTTCGATGCCTTCGCGCAGGGTGGCAATCTGCGTCAGGTGCGCGCGCAGGGCGGCGCTTTGCGCGGCATAACGCTGCGCCAGCACTTCCAGGCGGCTGAAGATGGGCGTAAGAACCTGCTTGCCGTACTGCGTCAGGCGGCTGCGTTCCTTCAGTGTCAGGTCATCCAGCGCGTTGTGATACGATTTTTCCAGGTAGTCTATGCGCGCGTGCAGGTCATTTTTGACATCGCGCGATACACGCCGGTAGTATCGCAGTGCCAGCAGGCCGCCGCCCACCGCCACCGGCGCGCCGATGACAAACGCAAGCGTCGCCGTCGCGTAAATCACAGTCGCGCCGATCACCCCGCCCGGCGCGGCTACGGCCAGAATCGTCAGCAGCAGGCCGACGACCGCCGCCGCCGCACTGGCCGTAAACCCGTTCATATTGGTCTGGAACAAATCCTGAATTTCGGCCACCACCCGACCGGTCGAATATGAACGCAGTTCGGACTCGGCGATGCGGATGGCTTCTTCCAGGCTTTCGCGCTGTTCGGCGTACACGCCGGCGTCCAGGCCAGTGACTTCCTGCTCCATCAGGTCACGGAGCTGGTTCAGGCGGTCAATAATACTGCGCCAGTACAGGCGGCTGTTATCAATGACGGCGTTGATGTAACCGCCGGTCGCCTCGTTGATGTCCCGCAGCGCCCGGCCCACCACCACTTCCTGGAACTCGGCCTGCAAAACTTCGCGCTTCGGCGCGCGCCCGATTTTGCTCACCGACAGATGGCTGTCAATGAAGGCCATGCCGCGCTGGCGCATCCCTTCAAACACGCGGTCAACGTCGGCGCGGGCGGCCTTCAACTGCGTATCCAGCCCCAACGACTGCTGCTCCAGCTCGCGCTCAACTTCCCGCACTTTGGCCGTATCCGCGCTCACCAGGTCGGCCTTGCGCTGTACCTCGTCCTGGTATTTTTTCACCAGCCGCTCGCCCAGGTCAAGCTGCGCCAGCAGTTTTTGTTTGGCGGGCGGCGCTTCGCTGAACACGCCGCGCAGGTGCGCCCGCACCGCCTCCACTCCACCCGGATCGCCGACGGCGGCCTGCCCGCTCTGGGCGGCGGCAAGCGCCTCTTTCGCCGAAGCCATAAACAGCAGCGGGCGCAGGTCAAGCAGTTCTTCCACCTGCCGCTCGATGAAGCGGCGGACTTCCGTCTGCTCCTTCGGTTGCAGCAGATCAATCTGGTTGATGACCAGGATGATCTTTTTGCCGTAGTTTTTCGCCAGTTCCAGGTACAGCCGCTCGGTTTCGGCAAACGCGCGTTTGGCCGAAACGACAAACACCACCAGATCGCTGCGGTGCAGGAACGACTTGGCGGTTTTTTCGTGCTTCTGGAAGACCGAACCCGTTCCGGGTGTATCCACCAGCGCCACGCCCGGCGCGCCGGTGTTGGGGTGCGTCCATTCCCGGATGCCGTCCTCCCGCATCACCGGCTTGCGGTTGGCGACTTCGCCGTAGCGGATCAGTTCGATCACTTCGGTTGTGGGAGTGACGCCGACCGGCAGCAGATTCTCCCCCACCAGGGCATTGATAAAAGTGGATTTTCCGGCATTAAATTCCCCAATGACAACCACCAGGAAGAACATATCGCGCAGGTCCTGCGCCACGTCCAGCAGACGGCGGCGGTCTTCCTGGGCGCTTTCGCCCATTTCCGCCAGCGTCGTGCCGACATCCGTCAATAACCGAATCTCCGATTCCCGGAGTGCTGCCAGCGTTCCATCAAGCGTATTCAAGGTGTTCCTCACAAGGGTAGACGTTTGCACCCCAGCGCCGTCAGCGCCCCTTCGATGCTGACCATCTCCTGCTGGGCGGTTTGTAACTGCGATAGTTGTTCGCTTTGTATCTGCGTCTGCGCTTCGATCAAACGGGTGAGCGGCAGAATCGTATCCCGGCGCAGGCGCATCCCATATTCGACCTGTTTATCGGCAGCCTTCGTCAGCGTTTCGATATACCGCGCCTGCAATTTTAACATCCGGTTGGTATAGGCGGACTCCAGCAGGCGGCCACGCAGCGGCATAAACAGCAGCCCCAGCAGCGCCAGCCCGACCAGCACGATAAAAGCGACCAGCGTCCCCTGGTTCTCCGGCGCGACCAGATTGCCGCCGCCGGCCAGCACGAACACGATCAGGATGATGAGAAGCGCCTCAAAAGCCGCCAGGTACATCAGCGCATTGCGGAGCGTCTGCTCCAGGCGGTCGGTTTCAACCCGTTTCGCCTCATCTTCAAGGGCTTCCAGCGCCGGGCGAACGTCTTGCAGCGCCGAACGGTCGTACTTCTGCGGCGGCTGGATGCTGCCGATCACCTTACCGCGAATGGCCGGCGGCAGGGCATCAATTTCACGCCGGGCATATTTCACTAAATCGTCAATATCCTGGATGTCCTTGCCTTCCAGCCTGGGCGCGAGTTTGTCCACCACGCCGGGCAGTTCGCCAACCGGCTCGAAGGCCTTACGCCGTTCGAAAGCGGTTTTAATGTACGAGCGCCCGTTCCCGCGCCGCAGCAGCCCGGACAAGCCAACCAGTTCCAGAACGCCCCGCCACACCGACAGGAAAGCCTGCCCCAGACGAAAAATATCCTGGACGGCCTCGCTGCCGCGCATGGCCGCCGCGCCGAACCGGTCGCTGACCTCCGCGCTGACTTCGCGGATGATTTTTTCCTGTTCGCGCTTCTGCGCCGCCAACTGCTGTTCAATATTGCTGGAAATGCCCTGGTAATGATCGAGCGCCGCCTGATTGGCGCGCACAGCGTCCAGCGCAGCCTGGTTCACGTTCTGGGCGATTTGCAGCGGCGTCTGGAGCTTCTGCCGCAGCCGCGCCACGTCGTTTAACTGGTCATCCACATATTCTTCAATCCGGCTCAGGCCGCTGGCTTTCCAGTCGGCGCGGTTTAGTTCGCCGTTCTGGTAGGCGGCCAACCCCTGCCGCGCCGATACCAGCCAGACATCCGGCTTGTAACCAAGCTGCGCCTGGCTCTGGTCAAGCACGTATTCGCGGACGGCCTCGGCATCTTCCGCCGTCAGCAGGTCGGCCTGGTTGATGACGATGATAACCTTCTTGCCGTATTCTTTGAGCGTTTGCAGGTATTCCAGGTTGCGCGCGGTCATGGCCTGGGTCGCCAGCATCACCAGCAGCACTACGTCGGCGCGATGCAAAAACCGGCGTGTGGTTTCCTCGTGCTTCTGAAAAATGGACTCCAGCCCCGGCGTATCCACTAGGCTGACCTTTTGCAGCAGCGGCGAGGGATAAAACACCGTATCCACCTCGCCGGCGGAGGTCATTCGTTCGGCGTTTTCGCCCCAACGCAGGATGCTGATGCGGTCGGTGGTCGGCACCGGGCCAACGGCCAGCAAATCCGGCTGGCCGAGCAGGGCGTTGATGATGCTGGATTTGCCGGAGCTAAACGGCCCGACCAGCACCACCAGGAAGGGATGGTCGGCATGAAACAGCGCGTCGCGCACCTGCGCCAGCCGCTCCTCCGGCAGGTTATCCACCGTCGGCAGCACATCCAGCAGGCGCGTAATCAGCTCATATTCCCGCCGCCGGATGGCCTCGTATTCCAGTGCCAGTTTGGTTTCGACATATTCAACAGCCAAAATCACCTACCTGTGGCCCGCAAGCCTTACGAAAGGTTCTCTGCTATACTTATGAGCATACCGCGCCTTGCCGGAGTGTACAATACTGGGTTAAAACCGCGTTTGGACATTTAAACGAACGAGGAAATTATGCCAACCGACCAGCAAGATACTGCCCGCGTGCTCCAGCTTGTGCTGGCCCTAGACCAGGCGCGCGATACGCTGCACGATGACGGCGACCCCCAGGCCATGTTTGAAAAAATCGCCGGGCTGCTGAAGCAGGACTTCGAGGCGGAGGGCTGTGCCATCGTCCTGGTGGCCGAAACCAGCGACGACATCGAATGTGTGGCAAGCGCCGGCCTGCCGGACGCGGTCTGCACGCAGCTTTGCCGGCAGGCGATGGAACTTTCCACGCCGGCGCCGCTGGCCGACACCCGCTGGGCCTATACGCTGGGCGTGCAGATCATCCTGGACGAATTTCCCCTGGGCGGCATTGTCTTGGTGCGCGACAGCCGCCCCTTCAGCCCGGAGGAAATCGCCCGGCTTTCCCTGGCAGAAAGCCAGATCGATTCGGCGGTCATCCAGGCGCGCACCGTCTGGAAGCTCAACCAGCGCAACCGCGAACTGGAAGCTATTTTTGAGATTGACCGCCTGCGCGACCGCACCGCCAACGAGGGCGAACTCATCAGCGGTTTTACGACCATTTTGCTGCACCAGTACCATGCCGAACTATGCCTGGTGCTGCTCACCCACGTTGACAGCGGCGAGATGATCGTGCGCGGCGTGGTGGACAAGTTCGACCTCAACTCGCCAGCGCTGGAACACATTCGCCGCCATGCAACCGACATCAGCATCCCGCAGGTGATCCCCGCGCCGGACGGGTTTAACGACCTCAAGCTGCTGGCTGCGCCGTTTATCGTTGCCGGGGCGCGGCTGGGCGCGGTCGTCGTCGGGCGTCAGCAGCCGTTTTCCATCGGCGACCACCGCCTGCTGCACGCGCTCATGTCCCAGATGGACTCGGCCATCGTTTTCAGCCGCATCTATCACCAGCTTTCGCTGCGGAAGCGTGAACTGGAAACCATTTACCGCATAGACCGCATCCGCGACCGGGAAAAGGATTTTGATGCCCTGCTCCAGGCGGTTTTGAACGAATTATGCGAGGCCATCTCCAGCGAAATCGGTTTTATCATGCTGTATAAAACCGGCGATAAAGAAGAACTGGAGCTGCGCTCGGCGACGGTAGACGGGCAGATCACCGCGCCGGGCTACCAGGAGGTCATCCACCGCATCGCCCGCCAGGCGATTGAGCGGGGCGAGCTGGTTTTTTCAAACCAAGCCGACGGCCCGGTGCGCTCGACGGTGGCCGTGCCGCTTATCCTCAACGAACGGATCATCGGCGTTTTTGGGGCGCTCAACAGCACCCGCGCCAGGGGCTTTGATGCCGAAGACCGGCGCATCCTGGCCGCCATCACCAGCCAGGTAGATACCGCCATCTTCGAGCGCCTGGAACAGCGCCGGATGCGGACACTGCTCAGCCGTTCGGTTGACCCGAAGGTGCTGGAACACCTGCTCCAGCGCGCCGATACTAACCTACTGGACGGTGAGCGCGTGGTTTTAAGCGTCCTGTTTGCCGATCTGCGCGGCTCGACCGAATGGGCGGAACGCATCGAGCCGGAAGAACTGGTCAAAACGCTGAATATATTCCTGGGGCGCATGACCGACGTGATTTTTAAACACGGCGGCACACTGGATAAATTCGTCGGCGATGAGGTCATCGGGCTGTTCGGTACACCTATACACATGGAAGATCACGCTTTCCGCGCCGTCCAGGCCGCTATAGAAATGCAGGCCATTCACCAGGAGCTTCAGCGCGTGATGGCGGCGCAGGGGCGCGAGCTGCCGTTCATGGGGGTGGGCATCAGCTCCGGCGAGGCCATCGCCGGCGAGTTCGGCCATCCCGTTCGCAGCGAATTCACGGCGCTGGGCCGTATCGTCAACCTGGGCGCACGGCTGTGCAGCATCGCCGAAGGGGGGCAGACGCTCATCAGCCAGAACACCTACCAGATGCTCGATAATCTGGTGGTGGCGGAAGAACTGGGAGCGGTATCGCTCAAAGGCATTCACCAGCCTTCACGGGTTTTCCGCGTGCTGGGACTCAAAAACGCGCAGGGTGTGCCGCATTAAACCATGTTCAACGACTCCATTCAATATCAGAACGGCGCGCTGTCTGTAGACGCGGTGCGGGCGGCGGACATCGCCGCTGCCTGCGGCACGCCGGTTTATATCTACAGCCAACGCCGCGCGCTCGCCAACCTGGGGCGCGTCCGGCAGGCTTTCGCCGGCATGAACGCCCATATTCATTACAGCGCCAAAGCCAATGCCAGCCTGGCGATACTCCGGGCATTGGTGGCCGCCGGGGCCGGCGTGGATGCCGTCAGCGGCGGCGAAATCCACCGGGCGCTGCTGGCCGGCGCGCGCCCCGAAACCATCGTTTTTGCCGGTGTGGGCAAAACGCCCGCCGAACTGCGTTACGCGCTGGAACACAACGTCGGCTGGTTCAACGTCGAAAACCCGGACGAAATCCGCCTGCTCGACCAACTGGCCGCCGAAACCGGACGCCCGGCGCGGGTGGCGCTGCGCCTGAACCCGGACATCGCCGCCAGCACGCATCCTCATATCGCCACCGGACACGGCGGCGCTAAGTTTGGCCTGCCGGCGGACATGGTGCGCGATGTGCTGGCGCACCAGACCGATTACCCGCATCTGCGCTTCGAGGGCATTCACATCCACATCGGCAGCCAGCTTCACGACACGCAGGCCACGCGCGGCGCAGTCGAAGCCGCGCTGAATTTGATCGCCCCCTACCCCGCCATCCAAACCGTAAACATCGGCGGCGGCCTGCCGGCGGCCTACACGCCGGATGAAACCATGCCATCGCCGGAGGATTTCGCCGCCGCGCTCAAGCCGCTGCTGGCGGGTTATACCGTCCTGCTCGAACCGGGGCGCTCGATCATCGCCGATGCCGGTATCCTGGTGGTGACGGCGCTGTACCGCAAGCAGCAGGCCGGGCAGACCTTCCTGATTACCGACGGCAGCATGGCGGAACTGATTCGCCCGGCGTTATACGACGCCTATCACGAAATCGTGCCGCTTTTGCAGCCGGCTGAAGGCGCTGCCCGCTGCCCGGTTGATGTCGTCGGCCCGGTTTGCGAAACGGCGGACGTGCTGGGGCGCAGCCGTCTGCTGCCGGACATCCGGCCCGGCGATCTGCTGGCGGTGCTGACCGCCGGGGCATATGGTTGGGTGATGGCGAGCAACTATAATCAGCGCCCCCGCCCGCCGGAAGTGGTCGTTTCCGGCGACGGCCAGACCTGGCAGATCACCCGCCGCCGCGAAACCTGGGATGATCTGGCGCGGTTGGAGGAGAGCGGCTATCATCCCCCGGCATAAAATAACCCGCTTTTTGGCAGGCTGAAGATGAATGGAAACGCTGTACGCCGCCTGTGGATGGGGATGGCCGCGTTTTACGCCGCCCTGCTCCTGCACATCGTCTTTTATACGGCGCAATCCGGCCAAGGACGCAGCCTCTCTTTTGGCGCGCTGGCCGCCGCTAACGTCGCCCTGGCGCTGGCAGCAGCGGCTTTTGCCGCCTGGATTAAACCGGAGCGCCTGGAATGTCTCCGCCGCGCCGCCCAACGATGGCAGACGGTTTTCATTGTAACCGGCGTCATCCTGCTCGGCACCCTGGGTTTGGGGACGCGCCCGGAGTGGGTGTACGCGCATATGGCGGTCGCCCTGGCAGCGGCTTTCAGCCTGGCGTACTGGACGCTGTTCGGCGAACGCGCGCCCTTCCGCCGCACCCCGGCGCTGGTCGGCGGCTTTGCGGCGCTGGCGGCGGGCGTTACCGTTCTCCGAATCCTCGCGCTTTCCACCTATCCCGATGTTCATGTCATTGATGAACCCTGGATTCTCAGTTGGGCGTACAGTTATCTGCGCGTCGGCTACCCATTGGACTGGATTATGCTGGGCGTGGATCACGGCCCGGCTTTTTACCTGCCGCGTTTCCCGCAGGCGATGGCGGCCTGGCTCTCCCTAGTGGGTGTTGGTTTGTGGGAAGGGCGTCTGTTTTCCTTCCTGGTTGGGATGGCGGTAATCCCGTTTGCGGCGGTCGGCGCGGCCAATCTCTACGATCGAACAACCGGCTGGATGACGGCGGGGACGCTGTTCGCCAGCGCGGTATACATGGTCGCGGCGCGCATCCGGCACGATGTCGGGCTGGCGCTGGCGCTGGCGGTTTCGCTGTGGCTGCATTCGGAGGCACTCAAACGGGAGCGGCGGTGGCTGCATTTTCTGGCCGGGCTGGTGATGGGGCTGGGTATGTTCAGCCACTACCACGCCGGCGGCTTTGGGGCGGCCATGCTGGCCGGGCTGTACGGCCCGCGTTATTTTCAGCAGGCGCGGCGGGGGCGCTGGTGGCCGGAAGCCGGATTATGGCTGTACGGCCTGGGCGGGCTGGCCGGCGGCGCAGCGGCGGCAGCCGTTCAAATCCTGCCGGATGTGAACCTGTTTTTAAGCCGTCTGCCCCCACGCAGCCCGCAGGATTTTTCCGCGCTGGTCGGCACGTTCGCCGGCCATATCCGCGTACTGGCCGAAACATCGCGGTTTGAATTCGTGCTGGTGGCGGTTGGGCTGGCGGCGGCGTTTTACCGGCGCGACTGGACGCCGGCGCTGGTGGCCGTTCTGGGGCTGGCCGCGCTCAGCTTGATGGCCGTCATCACCATAGACTATTATCATGTGCCGCTGATGCCCATCTACGCGGCGCTGGTCGCGCGGCTGTTTGCCGCCGGTTTCCGGCGCGGCGCGAACACACCCGGACATGCCGCAGCAGTGTTCGTTTTTTTCGCAGCGGTCGGCCTGGGTATCACGCTCAGCGCCCCGTTCGATCATCTGCGGTCGGGAAAACCTTTGCGCCTGCCCCCCACGCCGGCGGCGGCCTGGGTGCTGGAAAATATCCCGCCAGAACAAACCACCCTGGCCGACAACCTGTATTTTATATGGCTGCACGAGTACCGCTTCGCGTCTATCCTCACGCCGAGCCATCTGCTGGCAGACGAGGACATCCAACGCTACCGCAGCAGCCCCGCCGCGCTGTGGGATGATCTGGAAGTAGAAATCATCATCTACGATCCCGGCCTGCCCACGCACGATCAGCTAGAGCGGCTTTTTGAGCAGGGGTATCTGGACGCGGGCGGTTTTACGCTGGCCGCGCAGTTCGATGATGTGAAGGTCTACCGGCGCGGCTAAAACAGCCATTCCGGGTTCTCGAACCCGCCGTACTCCTGTATCGCGCCGTAGATGTGCTGGACGATTTCGGTGCTGTGGACTCCAACGCCACAGACACCATGTTCCAGAATGCTGCGTTTGATTTCGCTGCCCTTTTTAGTGTAAGTCTTTCGCAAGTTAGACCTGGACAAACCCAGAAGATTAACCCAATAGTCCTCTAGCTGTCTTATAGCATCAGGATCGCTTGTATGGCAGTGGATATAAATTGTGATTTCTTCTCTGCTAACACCCATTTCTTCTCGTAAAAATCGCATAAACAGCAAATGCATATTGGGATCAGAGTTTGCAAAATAGAGCCGATTCCGTATTTTTCCACCCTCTGCCCAATACAACATACATCCGGCCAGATGTAATGGCCGCATCTCTTTGGCCTTTTCCCTTCCTTCCTGTTGAAAAGCTGAGCGGCGCACTAATCCCAACTGCCGATTGGTTTGAGCGCCATTATTCTGAGCAGCCCATTGCTTTTGGTTAGCTTTCAACTGTTCCTTTTGTTCATCAGTCAGTTGAATATCGCGCACCCACACGCTGACTGAGCCGCGAGAAACGCTTAATTCTTTGGCGATATCACGAACCGACATCCCTTCAAGGCGCAGTTGGCGCGCTTTCTCTCGTACTGCCTGTTTCATCAGACAGAACCTCCGATCATATATCCACAAAACAGCATATCACTGGTCTGTAGTGACCCCAAAAAGTTGGACACCAAATCGGCTTAGCTTATTTTAACACCGGTACAGGCTGGTTGGCCCACCAGTCCGCTTCATATTCGGCAGG
>QUBZ01000121.1 GCA_014338005.1 Chloroflexota bacterium
GCTCGAAAGTTTCCAGAATCTGGCGTAAAATCGTCATCGTCAGCCCAACCCCAGTAACAACCCACCCTGGTAAACCAGCACCGCCGCCAGCCAGGCGACGACCAGCGTATAGGCCACCTGCGCCAGCATCCACCGCGCGCCGAACTCCTGTCGCATGGCGGCGACGGTCGCCATACACGGCACGTACAGCAGGATAAAGACGTTAAAAGCCACCGCCGCCAGCGGCGTAAAAGCAGCGCGCAGGGCGCTTTGCAGGGCGGAATCGCTCTCAGCGTCGTCCGCCTGCCCCAGGAAGTTGGCTTCCGGCACGTTCAGCCCTGGAATAATGTTCAGCGTGCGCGGCACGATGTTGACGATCTCCTGGCCGGTCAGCACGACCGCCTCGCCCAGGCCGGTGACGATGCCGGCCAGGTCTTCGCCCAGGGTGGACGGCGGCTCCGGCTCGCCGGTTTCATCTGCGCCGGTATAAACCTGGTTCATAGAGGCAATAACCACTTCCTTCGCCACAAAACCGGCCATCAGCGAGCTGGCAGCTTCCCACTGGCCGAACCCGGCGGGAGCCAGCGCCGGCGCGATCACGCGGCTGGTGGCGCCGAACAGGCTGTCGCCCGGCGCGACACCGGCGAACTGGCCGGGGCCGACCGGAATCGCCAGCAGCAGCCAGATGACCACCGATGCCGCCAGGATGACCGTCCCGGCGTTGTGGATGAAACGCGCTGTATTGCTCCACACGTACAGGCCGACCGTCTTCGGATTCGGCAGGCGGTAGGGCGGCAGTTCGATGACGAACGGAAGCGCCGCCTTGCTGCGAAAAACCACGCGCGTCAGCAGCAGGCTGGTTAACACGGCCACGCCCACGCCCAGCGCGTACAGGCCAAACACCAGCCCGCCGGAGGCCGCGCCGAAAAAGGCCGACCCGAAAACGACGTACACCGGCAGGCGCGCGCCGCAGCTCATGAAGGTGGTTAAAAAGGCGGTAATCTTACGGTCTTCCGGGTTTTCCAGCGTGCGCGTGGCGTAAATGCCCGGCACATTGCAGCCGAAGCCGACCAGCATAGGCAGGAAGCTCTTGCCGTGCAGCCCCAGCCGCTGCATAAACCGATCCATCACCAGCGCCGCCCGCGCCATATAACCGGAATCTTCCAGCACGGCCAGCGCCACATACAGCGAAAACAGCACCGGCACGAACACCAGCACGCCGCCCACCCCGGCGATGATGCCGTCCACCACCAGCGACTCAACCCACGAGCCGCCCAGCCCGACCGCGCCCAGCAGCGCCGCCGCCCAGCGCGTGACCGGGCCGGCGATGATACCGTCCACCCAATCCAGCAGCGGGGCGCTGACGTTGGCGGTGAACTGAAAGACGATCCACATCAGCGCCAAAAAGACCACTACGCCCCAGCGGCGGTGCGCCAGCACCCGGTCGAGCCGGTCGGAAAACGTCGGGCCGCCGGAGTCGGCGCGGGTGACAGCCTGGCCGACGACGCGGCCTAAAAAGCGGTAGCGCGCGTCGGCGATCAGCGTATCGGCATCCTCGCCGGTTTCGGCGGCGATGCGCCGGCGCGCGTCGGCAGCGGCAGCGGCCAGCGCCGGGGCGAGCTGCCCCGGCAGATCGCCCTCGTCCTCCAGCAGTTTGATCGCCAGCCAGCGGGCGGGGTAATCCTTCAGGCCGGCGTCCGCTTCAATCAAACCGCGCAGTGTGGTGATTTCGTTTTCGACCACCGGCCCCAGGTCGGCATACACCGGCGCGGTTATAACCCGGCGGCGCGTCACCTGCACCATCGCCTCTTTCAGCGCGTCCAGGCCGATTTCGCGGCTGCCGATGACCGAAATCACCGGCAGGCCGCCCAACCAGTCAGACAGCCGTTCGCGGTCAATATGAATGTGGCGGTTTTCGGCCACGTCGCTCATGTTCAGGGCGATAATCAGCGGGACGTGCATCTCCAGCAGCTGCAGCACCAGATACAGGTTGCGCTCCAGGTTGGCAGCGTCCACCACCGCCACCACCGCGTCCGGGTGGGTTTCCAGCAAAAAGTCGCGCGTGATGATTTCCTCGGCGGAAAAGGCGCTCAGGCTGTACGCGCCGGGCAAATCCACGACGGCGATTTCCTGGCCGTCCAGCCACAGGCGGCCTTCTTTTTTCTCGACCGTTTTACCCGGCCAGTTGCCAACGTGCTGCCGCGCCCCGGTCAGCGCGTTGAAGATGGTGCTTTTGCCGGCGTTCGGGTTGCCGGCCAGGCAGATTGTGACCATGTTTGTACTCACTTTTGTGGCGGCGCTGCGACGATAATCTTGTGCGTGATGCCGCGCCCCAATGCCAGCCGCGTATCCCCCTTAACGGCCAGGATCATCGGGCCGCCGGCATCCCCCTGCATCACGCGAATGCTCACGCCCTGGTTCAGGCCAAGATCGGCCAGGCGCTTGCGGAGTTTATGCCCCCCCTCGATTCTGACCAGTTCGACCGTCTGGCCGGGCCGAACCATACTCAGCGGCATAAAATGCGCGTCATCCGGCATAATAGTTCATTCCTCAATTATGATGAAACCCGGCAGTCCGGGCATAAACCGTCCACGCAAACGCAGGCATTCAAAACCTGCACGTTCAGTTCAGCTTCAAGCTGCTGCTTGAGCTGCTGCATCAGTTCGGAGTGGAAGGCGATCACCCGGTGGCAGTTCCGGCAGGTGAAGTGATATTCTTCGTCGGCATGAACCGGCTCGACGTATTTACGGCTGTGTTCCGGGGAATGATACCGCTGCTGCACCAGCCCGGCTTCTTCCAGGGTGTTCAGCGTGCGGTAGACGGTCGCCAGGCTGATGCTGGTATCCTGAACGCGGGCGCGGCGGTGCAGTTCTTCCGCGTCCAGGTGTTCGTCGGATGTTTCCAACAGTTCCAGAATGATCTGGCGCTGGGCGGTCATGCGCCCGCCCGCTTCGCGGATGGCCTGGCTGGCTTTTTCCTGAAATGTCATCACCCGCCTCTACCCTTACTGCTATTGAAATCCATTCTCAATAAGAAGTGTAAAATTCGGCAGCCGGCGCTGCCAGTGATAAAATGCGCCCGGATGGATGACAAATGTCATAGCGATTTATAGTATACGAGAGGTGCGAGGATGACGGGCATATTTAACGGAAAAGTGGTGTTGATTACCGGCGCGGCGGGCAACCTGGGACGCGCGGTGGCGCGGCGTTTTGCGGCGGAAGGCGCGCGGCTGGCGCTGGTTGAACGCGGCGAAGACCACTTGGCCGAAATACTTCAGGAAGTGGGCGGGCTGCCGCTGGCCGCCGACGTGACCGACCCGGCCAGCGTGGATGCGCTGGTGACGAAGATCGAAGCCGAGTACGAGCAGATCAGTGTGCTGGCGCACACCGTCGGCGGGTTTGCCGCCGGGCAGCCGGTACACGAGGCCGGCCTGGACGTTTGGGACAAAATGCTGAACCTGAACGCCAAGTCCGTTTATGTGATGTGCGGGCGGGTGGCGAAACATATGGTCGAGCGGCAGGTCGCGGGCAGCATCGTCGCCATTGTGTCACGCAACGCCTATAAGGGAACGGCCAAAAATGCCGCTTATTCGGCCAGCAAGGCCGCTGCCCAGCGCGTGCTGGAGAGCATGGCCGCCGAACTGGGGCCGCTGAATATCACCGTTAACGCCATCGCCCCCAGCACGATAGACACCCCGGCCAACCGCGCCGCCATGCCCAACGCCGACTTCAGCAAGTGGGTTCAGCCGGACGAAATCGCGGACGCCATCGCCTTCCTGGCGGCCAATCGCGCCGTCAACGGCCACACGCTCGACCTGTTCGGGCGGGTTTGACCCCGCCGGGGCGCATGTAAGACTTCCGCCGCCAGAGCCATCTAAAGGTTATGAAAGGTTTTCCCCGCTTGAGGAGCAAATAATTAAATGGGTAAAGTAACCGTCTGGACGGATGAAGGGCTGCGGACGATTGTCACCACGCGCGACCAGGTGTGGTATGCCGATGAGCCGCTGGAAAGCGGCGGCACCAATACCGCGCCCACGCCCACCGAACAAATGTTGGGCGCGCTGGGAAGCTGCATCGTCATCACGCTGCATCTGGTCGCCCAGCGCAAAAACTGGCCGCTGGAACGGGTCGAAGTTCACCTGGACATCAAACGTTTTGCCGGCAGCGAATATCCCGCTTATTCAGGCGACGAACAATTTGTCCACGAGATCAAAGAAAAAGTGATCCTGCACGGCCCGAACCTGACCGACGACCAGCGTAAAATGCTGCTGGACATCGCCACCCGCTGCCCGGTGCGCCGGGTGCTGGCGCATCCGGTCTTTTTTGTCGAGCCGGAAGGGGAGGAAGTTCAGGGCGCGGCAGCCGGCTGATTTTCCGGCGTCTCCGGTGGGTGGGCGCGCTGCTGGGCGCGCCCGCTTTTTATTTATTACCCCGCGACCGTCCCCGTTTTTACGGTCTGGCCCCGATGCAGCCTTTTTGAGCGGGAGTAGATGGGAGTCGAACCCATCGCGGCCTGCTCGGCGCAGCCCGCCGCCGGTTTTGAAGGCCGGGGCATCCACCGGGACACATCCACCCCCAAACATTTAAAATTATACCCGCGCGCTACAGCCGCCAACAGGGTTAATTGGGGTGGGGCTGTCCGTCCAGCACGGGCGCGCCAACCCACACAACCGCCGTTTTCTACTCAGCACCCGGCACTCATCCCTCAGCACGGGTTTTTAACCCTCAAACGGGACTAAAAGCCCACGTTTTTTATTTGCATGTTAGCCGCATGACGATAATAATGAAATGTGTAAATAACCCCCTTAAACTGAGGGGGCGCGTCACGCTTTTTAGGTCTATACTATTAACAAAAGGTTTTGCTCCCGGCAGAAATCGTGTGAACAGGATTTATCATGGTCAAGCCGCTGTTTGAACTGGGTGAATATGCCCTGGGCAGTTATACCGTCCGGTATGCCGATTGGGACAACGGCGAGTGGTTTGGCGTCGGCCCCTGGCTGAAAGCCGTCGTCACCAACCGCCGCCTGCTGCTGTTTTCGGAAGCCGGTTCGCAGCGCGACCGCATCGAGCCGGAACAGATCAGGCGGGTGTGGAACTTGTGCCTGGGGCGGCGCGACGGCGTGATGGTCGCGCTGAAGGATGGCCGCCGCCTGTATATGCTGGTGGACTGGAGCCAGGGCAACAAACTGGCGAAAGACATCAGGGAAATGCTCACGCCCCCGCTCAAACCGCGCATCGCCCCCCGCTTGCAGCCTTCATAACCGGGTGTTGGTTTGGTTGCGGTTATAATCTGCGGCAAATTTGGCTCGCCGCAGTGAAGTTTGCCCTACAATGGTAAAGAGTTCAGCCAGCCAAAACGAGCGAGCCTATCGTGCCTACGCCCCTTCCCAGTTTGATCCCCGGTGAATACCTGCTCGGCCAGTACCAGGTGACGATTGCGCGTTACACAGCGTCCGGCTGGGCAGGGACGGTGCCGCCCCTCAATGCCGCCATCACCAATTTCCGCCTGATCTTGCAGCCGCAGACGCGCCGCCCGTATGAACCGGCCAGCATCCCCAGCACCTACGTCGTCAAAGTCTGCGATGTGCTGCTCGACCACCGGCCCGGCATTCTCATTTCGTTAAAAACCGGCCACCGTTTATATCTGTTCATCTGGTGGAGCCAGGGCGAAAAATTGTCGGACGCGCTGCGGACGATGCTCACCTCGCCCATCGGCAGCGACTCGTTCCACCATAACCTGCGCCCCGGCGATCTGGAGCGGCTCATCCGGTTCATCAGCCGGCTTTAAAACAATCGCAGTTGAGTCGGTTTTTCCGGCGGTTCGGGTTCGGCGGGCGCGGCTGGCGGCCTGGCCTGGGCTGCTCGCTGCTGCCTGACCGTCTCCACCAGCTCCGGCAGCCGCTTAAAATCGGCCTCCATATCCCGGCGCAGGTCGGGGTTACGCAGCACCGCCGCCGGGTGGAACAGTGGGTAATACGCCCGGCCATCCTCGAATTTCGGCCTGCCATGAACCTGCGTGATTTTGCCGTTGGGGAAATACCGCGCCATGCTAAACCGCCCCAGTGTGGCGATCACCAGCGGGTTGATGACCTCGATCTGGCGATCTAAAAACGGCTTGCAGGCCACGATTTCATCCGGCAGTGGGTCGCGGTTGTCCGGCGGGCGGTGTTTGACCACGTTGGCGATAAACACCTGCTCGCGTTTGAGGCCGATTAGGTTGAGCAGATAGTTCAGGTAGTCGCCGGAGCGCCCGACGAACGGCAGCCCCTGGCGGTCTTCGTGGAAACCCGGCCCTTCCCCGATGAACATAATCTGGGCGTCCGGGCTGCCGGCGCCCGGCACACCGTTGGTCGTACCTTCGTACAGGCGGCACAGCCGGCAGGCGCGCACCTCGTCGGCAATGGCGGCCAGCGCCGCCGCGCGGTCTAAAACCATCGCGCATCCTTTTCGATCAAGATGGGCTTATCTTACCGCCGCCTGCGGGGGAATGCAATCAGGATGCAAGCGGTAGGCTGGCGGTGGGGCGCGCGTCCAGAAACATTCCCGCCCGTGCCTTATCCTGATTGTAAATATTATGTAAAAAGGCTAACCGCCATGTTCAGGGAGCGTCGGATTGTTTTTATAAGCCTGTTCAGCCTCATCATCCTCACCCTCTTTGGCTGCCAGAGTCCGCGTCCATCGGCGGCCAGCGCCTGGCTGCCCACCAACAGCCCGGCCTGGGTTCACTTCCCGCTCGGCCACGAAACCGAACAGTACACCTTCAGCGCCGACCCCAGCGCGCCGACCACCCTCACGTTTTACAGCCTGTCGCCCGGCCTGGCCTACACCGCCGAACTGCGCGACCGCGACGGCCAGGTGATCGCCACCCTGTCCAACACGCTGCCTCATGCATCCCTGTCCGTCGGCCCCGGCAGCGACCTGTACGAAGTCATCCTGCGGCCATCCGGCGCGGGCGGCGCGGGGGCGCTGGCGCTCACCGTCAGCAGCAGCGGCGGCGTACAAACGGTGAGCAGCGCGGCGGTTTCCCCGCTGGCGGCTGCCGCAGCCCCGCCGGTGCAGGCCGAAACACCCTGCCGGGCCGTCAGCCGCGCCGGCGCGAACGTCAACATTCGCAGCGGCCCCGGCCTGGAACATACTATCATCGGCGTCCTGCCAGCGGGCGGCGCGCTCGCTGCCGGCGGGCGCAGCCTGAACGGCTGGTATCGGGTGGAAACCGGCAGCGGCCAGGGCTGGGTTTCTGGCAGTGTGGCGGCGCTTGACGGCGCTTGCGACCGGCTTCCCCTGGTGGACGAAACCGAACCGCTGCCTCTGGTGGTTGACCGGGAGGGCTGGAACAGCCTGGACGGCCAGCTGTCGCCGGGCGACGCCGCCGATCTCGTTCAGGTGGCCGTGACCCGCCTCCAGCCGCAGCCGCCGGATAATTACGCCGAATTCACGCTCACCCTGACCTGCACCGGCCAGGGCGCGGAAGCCGTGCGCTGGGGCGCGCCGGGAAGCCCTGCTTTCCCCTGCGGCCAGACCATCACGCTGCCCTTTATGCTGGGCAGCGACCGGCAGCAGTTCGCCGTCGCCATGCCGGAAAACGCCGCCGAAATGGTGCAGTACAGCCTTTTAGTCGTCAGCCGGTAAGATAGCCAGTCATTGTTATTCGTATTGTAATGCAATTATGTTCATAATGTTTGCAGCCAGGGCGAGATATTTTTGACTCGCGCGCCGGTAAGCGGTTGTTAATGAGTTGTTATGGAGGAAGCGCATGAATTATCGTTTTCGAGTGGTCTGTTTGCTGCTGGTTATTTTGTTAGGGGCGGGTTTTGCCGCCGCACAGGGCGGAGTCCTGACACCCGGTCAGGGCGTTCAGGGAAGCATCAATGCCCAATCGCCGCTGGCGTTTTACACGTTTTCCGGCGCGGCGGACGATCAGGTGACGCTTCATGCCATCAGCCTGAGCGCCGGCTTCCGCCCCACCATCACCCTGCTCAGTCCTATCCAGCAAAACCTGACCACCAGCAGCAGCGACCCGACCAGCCCGGAAAGCCCGGATGCGCGTCTCTCCTACCGGCTGCCCCAGAGCGGCGTTTATTCGGTGCTGGTGGCCGGCTTCAACAACAGCCAGGGCGATTTTATCCTGCGGCTGTTCATGCGCCCGGCTGCCGAAAGCATCAGCCTGGCATTGGACGAAGCGGTTTCGGTCAGCCTGTCCGACGAAACGCCGGCGCGAACCTTCAGCTTCTCTGCCAGCCCGGACGGGCCGACGACGTTTTCCACCGCCGGAACGCCGCCGGATTTCCCGTTCCTGGTTGAAATTCGCAGCGCCGCCGGGCAGCTTGTCGCGCTGTTCCCCGGCCTGGCAGAAGCCGCTTTTATCATTCCATCCGGCAGCGGCCAGTATACCGCCATCGTGTCGTCGGCTGCCGCGCCCGGCGTGACCGGCGAAATCACAGTCGCCATCACCAGCGCCGCGCTCGCGCCGGATGTTCCGCCTCCGGCCACCACGCCCGAACCGCAGCCCGACCAGCCGCGCGGCGAAACCGACGCATGTACGGTCGCCCCTGCCGGCGGCTCGGCGGTGAATGTTCGCAGCGGCCCCGGCACGAATTTTGGCATCATCGGCACACTTCAACCCGGCCAGCCGCAGGCCGTGATCGGGCGGCAGGGCGACTGGTACGCCATCAGCACCGCGCAGGGTACGGGATGGGTGGCCGCCGGCGTGGTGGCGACCGCCGGAAAGTGCGACGACCTGCCCGATCTGGCCGGGCCGCCTATCCAGGCCACGCCAACTTATACACCCACGCCTACTACTGCCGGAGGCATTCAGCCCCCGGTGCAGCCCACCGCCACGCCTACCCTGACGCCGACGGCTACCGTCATTCAGCCGGGGCAGCCGACCGCCACGCCCACCCTGACGCCGACCGCGCCGCTGGCGACCGCCACCTTCACGCCGACTCCACCGCCGTTCACCTCTACGCCGACGCAGCCGCCGCCAACGGCGACCTTCACGCCGACCACCGCCGCGCCAACGGCCACCTTTACGCCGACTCCACCGCCGCCGACTGCGCCCCCGGACGCGCGGTTTAACAGCCCGCTCAATATCCCGCTGGACAGCACCGCCAGCGTGACCGATTTTGTCTCGTACCCCGGCGGGGACACCGAAGACCGCGTGCGCTGGGACATCACCGGCATGAACCCCAACGCCAGCCTGTCCGGCGGTCGCGCCCGGTTGATTCTGGCGGTCAGTTGTTTTGGGACGGGGACGCAAAACATCCAGTTTTTCACCGGCGGGCAAACCTATTCCTGCGGCCAGACCATCTTTGACAGCGAAGTGACCTACGACAGCCGCACTGGTTCGGTCGTCATCACCGCCGTCGCGGGAGAGAATACTTACGTTCAGTGGGTGCTGACGGGAACGGCCACCCGCGTTAACTGAGCCGCGCCGTTTGTGATACAAAATGTAGGGCGGGTTTAGAAACCCGCCCCTACGGGCAAAATGCCATAAATAGGAGTCGCAAAGACCGGATCGAATGCGAATAAGCCTGGGTGGTCACTAGGGCGCGCACGCAGGCGCTTCCCTACTTGTTGAACTTGCCGCCGCCGCCGAAGATGCTGCTGCCCAGTTTGAAGCCATGTTCCTTCAGCCGGTCTTCAAAGTTCGGGCGGAAGCCGGTCGGTTCAAGCTGGCCGCCCCCGGCGTGCGAGTAGCCCGCCCCGGTCTGCCCCGGCGTGCGGTACAGGAAAATATCCTGCAAGGTGATATTTTCGCCTTCCATGCCCTGTACTTCGGTGATCTGCACGATCTTGCGGCTGCCATCCTTCAGGCGGCTTTGCTGGATGACCAGATTAACGGCGCTGGCGATCTGCCGCCGGATGACGATCACCGGCAGATCCATGCCGGCCATCAGGCACAGCGTTTCCAGACGGGACATGCAGTCGCGCGGACTGTTGCTGTGGACGGTGGTCAGCGAGCCGTCGTGGCCGGTGTTCATGGCCTGGAGCATATCCAGCGCCTCGCCGCTGCGGCACTCGCCCACCACAATGCGGTCGGGGCGCATACGCAGCGAGCCTTTCACCAGGTCACGGATGGTCAGGCGGCCTTCGATGCCGTCGCCGCCGGGGATGGGCGGGGAGGTTTCCAGGCCGACCACGTGCCGCTGCGTGAGCTGAAGCTCGGCGGCGTCCTCGATGGTGACGATACGTTCTTCTTCCGGGATGAATGAACTGAGGACGTTCAGCAGCGTCGTTTTGCCGGAGCCGGTGCCGCCGGAAACGACCATGTTCAGCCGCGACACTACGCAGGCTTTCAAAAATTCGCCCACTTCCGCCGTGAACGAACCGAAGCGCACCAGGTCTTCGACCGTCAGCGGTTTGGACGGGAACTTGCGGATGGTGATGGTCGTGCCTTTGAGCGCCGAGGGCGGCATGACGATATGCACGCGCGAGCCGTCCGGCAGGCGGGCATCCACCATCGGGTTAGAGCGGTTGAGCACGCGCTGGAGCGGTCGCACGATGCGCTGCGCCGTCCACTGGACATGGTCTTCATCATCGAAAACGACTTCGCTTTCGCGCAGTTTGCCTTTTTGTTCGGCGAAGATCATATCCGCGCCCGTCACCATGATTTCTGAAATGTTTTTATTCTGCACCAGCGGCTCAATCGCCCCGAAACCCATCAGGTCGTTGAGCAGGGCTTCTTTCAGCTCCTCAAATTCCGGCGGCGAAAGCGCCATGCCGGCCTTTTGCAGCACTGTCCTCAGGCGGCCAATCAGCAGGTTTTCTTTTTCGGTGTCGCCGCGCTGCCATTGATCGGCCTCGTCCGGGGTTGCCAGCAGCTTGAGACGAAGCTGTTTTCGTAACTGCGCCACCCTGGGCGTGGTGCGCTGTTTGGGGGGAATCTGGTAGACCGGCTTTTCTTCCGGTTTTTCGCCCGGCGCGGCGTCCGGCGCAGGGGCCGCCGGGGGTTTTTCTTCGACTTTTGGCGGCGCGGCTGCCGCCGACTCCTGGGCAGCGCGCTCCTCCTCCGCTTTTTTACTCTGTTCGCTCATCCGGCGCTGGAGAAATGACGACATAACCTGCACTCCTGACTTACGCTAAGTCCAGTGTACGCCGAGATAAGATCGGGAAGCATAAAAGATTCGGCAGGTTGGAAAGTTGATAGGGGCGAACCGGCGGCCCGCCCCTGGCCGGTCAGGAGGCTGTTTGCAGGAAGGTTTCCACCGCTGCGCGGCTGGGCAGCGCGGGGATTGCGCCGTACTGGGTGGTCGCCAGCGCGCCGACTGCGTTGGCAAACCGCAGAATCGAAGCGAGCCGGTTGACATAATCCGCGCCGGCTTCCAGGATGCCGACCAGCAGCCCGGCCACAAAACCATCGCCCGCTCCGGTCGTATCCAGCGAACGCACGCTGAAACCCGGCGAGTCCACCTGGCCGCCGCGCGTATAGGCCGCCGCGCCCTTCGCGCCGCGCGTGACGGCGATGAGCTGCATCTGCGGGCGCCACAGCGGCGTGACATCGCGCCCGCCGGTCAGAAATTCCAGTTCGTCGTCGCTGATTTTGACGATCTGCGCGTAATCCAGCCCGGCCAGCATCCCCGCCCGCGCCGATTCGGCGTCCGGCCACAGCGACATACGCAGATTCGGGTCGTAGGAAATCATCAGTCCGGCGTCCTGGGCGGCTTTCACCGCCGCCAGCGTGGCCGACCGGCTCGGCTCGCCGATCATGGTGATTGAGCCGTAATGGAAAATTTTCCGCCCGGCGATCATATCCACCGCCACGTCTTCCGGGCGCATCAGCATATCGGCGCTGGGATGCCGGTAGAAAACGAAGCTGCGTTCGCCTTCCGCCGTCAGCGAAACGAAGGCCAGCGCCGTGCGCGCCTGCGCCGAAAAACGCAGGCCGCCCACGCCCACGCCTTCGGCCTCCAGCACATCGGCCAGGAAATGCCCGAATGGGTCATCGCCGACCTGCCCCAGAAAGACGCTTTCGTGTCCCAGGCGCGATACTGCGACGGCCACATTGGCAGGCGCGCCGCCGGGCGCTTTTTGAAAGCTGAAGGCTTCGCCCACGCTGACGCCGTGCTGCTGCGCCACAAAATCAATCAGCAGTTCGCCAAAACAAACAACGCTCATTTTGTGAATATCCTCTCCGAACCAGCGATTAAACCCCCAAAAGGCCATTTGAAAAGCAGATTATTGTCGGCAGGTTTTCGGGAGGGTCTCAGACCCTCCCCTACAATGCTGCAATGCACACCTCTTTTGGGGTGTAGGGGCGGGTTTCAAACCCGCCCACAAGCTTTTCAGATGGTCTCTAACAATGCTGCCAGCGCGCGCCCGGCTTCCAGGCCAGAGAGCGCCGCGCCTTCGACGCGCGGGCCGCCAAAAGCGTCCCCGGCAAAAACCAGCGGCGGCAGCCCCGCTGCCGGCAGATACCGCTCAGGATGTAAAACGGTCGGCAGCGCATAGCGCCAGGCTTTAAGCTGCGACTCCCGGATGACTGCGCCGGGCGCTAAAAACGGCTCGACCGCCGCGCGCAAAGCTGCCAGCGCATCGCGTTCCGTCGTCTCCCACAGGTCGCGGCTGGACTGCGGCCCGGTATGGACGGTTATCACCGTCGCTTCCGGCGAAATACCCTTACGCCGGTTGTCCGCCACCCAGCTTATCCACTCGCCGGGCCGCTGAATCGCGCCCGGTTCCGGCAGGTCTACCTCGCCATCCACCCAGAACAACCCGGCCAGACACGGCGCGTATTCGATGCGCCGGAGCGCGGCGCGGTCGGCTTCGGTGAATATGTTCAGATCGAGCAAATCCAGCGCGCGGGGTACGGGCGGCGTCAGCACCACCGCGCGGCACTCGAAC
>QUBZ01000122.1 GCA_014338005.1 Chloroflexota bacterium
AGCCTGTGTCTGCACCGCCGCCAGATCACCGGTGCGGGCAGCGGCTTCGCCGGCGGCGCGGGTGGCAGCTTCGGCCAGTGCCGCATTGTCGGTGGCGCGGGCATCGGCTTGTGCCTGGGCGGCGGCGGCCAGGGCTGCATTGGCCTGGGCGGTCGCTTCGGCCAGCGCCAGGGCGGCGGCGGCTTCACCGGCAGCGCGGGTGACAGCTGCGGTCAGCGTCATACTGTCGGCGGCGCGGGCGGTGGCAGCTTCATCGGCGGCAGTGGTGGCGGCTTCGGCCAGCGCCGCATTGTCGGTGGCGCGGGCGTCGGCTTGTGCCTGGGCGTCGGCGGCCAGGGCTGCGTTGGCCTGGGCGGTCGCTCCGGCCAGCGCCAGGGCATCGGCGGCTTCATCGGCGGCAGTGGTGGCGGCTTCGGCCAGCGCCGCCGCTTCCTGCACCAGAGCGGTCGCCGTTTCCCGCGCCTCCGCGATGTTTGTCGCGGCAGATTCGCTGTCGGCGGCGGCCTGCTGCTGCTGGCTGAAGGCCAGGACGATCAAAACGACGGCCACGACCAGGGCGCCGATCAGCAGCCAGAGCAGATTGTTCGACTGTCGGGTTGTATTTTGAGACACGAATTCCCCCTTATGGTTGGGAAGCCGATTCGTGTCTCCATTGTATTGCGAGCGGCGTTAAAAGCAAAACAGCCGCCTGTTTACTGGTTCTGGATGAACTGTTCCAGCATCCAGCCTTCGCGGCCATCATCCAAGCGGACGTTCACCCAGCCGGCCGCCCGCGCCAGGATGACCAGTTCCGTCCCTGGCCGCACGCTGGTGATGGCCTGTGCGGTTTCTGCCGGGCGGGCGCGGATGTTGATCGGCTGGCCGGCGATAACAATGCCGGTTTCCGGCGTGGGCGTGGGCGTCAGCGCGCGGGCCGCCTCGTCGCACAGCGGCGGGATGTTGTACTGCTCGCGTTCGTCGCACGACAGTTCGCGCAGGTAGCGGTTGGCAGCGATCCAAGCGGCCACCTGCTGCCGCGTCCCCACCCGGTACAGGCTGAGCGTGTTTTCCGGCGACTGCGGCGCGAAGGGCGTGCCGTAGCTGGCGGCAAAGGTCGTCCCGTCCGGCGCGTAAGCCAGCGCCGAAGCGCCGCGCCGGTAGCCGAAAACCTGCCGCCCACTGTTGACATCCCACAGCCGAATATCATCTACCGAAGCAGACAGCGCCGCGCTGCCGTCCGGGCTGAAGGCCAGGTCAAGAATCGGGCTGGCATGAGCGCCGCCGCCGCTGCCGAACAGACGCCCTTCGCCGGTGGCGGCGCTGAACAATTGCAGCGTATTGCCGGCGTTCACCAGGATGCCGCCGCCGCCGGGTTGGAAGGCCATCTTCCGCACGTTCCCGGCCTGAAAACGGCGAATTTCCGCGCCGGATGCGGTGTCCCACAGGATGATGGTGTCGCCAAGCGGGTTATCGTGGGCGCTCGCCAGCACCGCGCCGTCCGGGCTGAGGGCCACCGCCGTAATGCCGCCGCTGCCGGTGAACCGCGCCAGCACTTCTCCGGTGTCCCGGTTCCAGGCGCGCACCACGCCGTCGCCTGTGCCGGCGTAAACCACGCTGGCATCCGGGCTAAGCGCGATAAAAGCGGCGGTATCCCCGGCGCTGAAACGCCGGCGCTCGCTGCCGCCCGGCGTATCCCACACGATGATCGTGCCGGAAATATCGGCGGAAACCAGCGTCCCGCCGTCGGGCGAGAAAAACAGGTCGGTGAAATCGTTCGGCTGGCCGTACAGCCGCTTGAGTTCCTGGCCGCTGTTCATATCCACCAGGGCGATGCTCTGGTCGTCGTAACCCAGCGCCACGAGGCTGCCGCCGGGATGGAAGGCCATCTCGCGCACGGCGTAAGCCGCGTTATAACGCGCCAGTTCGCCGGTCGGCGTGGTTTCCCAGCTGCGAATCTGCCCGTCGTCCGAGCCGGACACGATGTAGCGCCCGTCCGGGCTGAAGGCCAGCGCGTTCACCGGGCCGCTGTGTCCGTTGTAGCGGCGCAGCGGTTCGCCGGTGGCGGCGTCCCACAGAATCAGGCTGAAGTCGGGGCGGGGGGTGCTGCCGCTGCCCGCGCCGGACAGCGCGTAGCGACCGTCGGGGCTGAAAATGAGGGCGGTAATGTTCCCGCTGTGTCCCCGGAAGCGCACGCGGTCAATCTGCGAGACGATTTCCCGCAGCACGAACTCGTTTGAGTCCGGCGACAGCGATACCAGCGCGGTATCGCTCGTCAGGCCGAAAGCGCCGATCCAGCCATCTTCAAAACTGCGCTGGCGTTGGCTGATGTTGCTGCCCCCCCAGATGGTGCTGCCCAGCAGCAGGTACGCGCCGTTGCCGCTGACGGCCAGGCTGCCCCCCACCAGCGCCTCGGCGCTGATGTTGTTGCGGGCCGCGATCTGGCCGGTGCGGGTATCCCAGGCGATCAGGTTTAAGCCGTTGGTGGAAACGACCCGGTTGGCGGCGTTGGGCAGAAAAACCAGGCCGCGAATCGGGCCGATTTTTTCGTAGCCGCTGGACGCGCCAAAACGCAGCACCGCTTCGCCGGTCGCCACGTCCCACAGCAGCATATTGCCGCTTTCGTCGCCGGATACCGCCAGCGTGCCGTCCGGGCTGAAGGCCACCGTGTTCACGCCGAAGGTGTGCCGGTCGCCGGATGCGCCGAACTGCCGCGCCAGCGTCCCGGCGGCAGCGTTCCACAGTTTTACCGTGCCGTCTTTCGAGCCGGACAACACGTACTGCCCATCCGGGCTGTAGGCCAGGCTTGTCACCGGTCCGGCGTGCTGCTGCCCGTCGGCCAGTCCGTAAATCAGGCGCGTGCCGGGGGCATATGCGACCTCCAGCAGCGCGCGGTAGGACTCGGCCAGCGTGGGGTCGGCGGCGCTGGCTTCCAGCGCCATAATCAGCGCCAGGTCAGGGTTGCCGTTGTTATACACCTCCTCAGACCCGTCGGACAGCGCCAGCCCGCGCGCGCGGGCGGCTTCGGCGGCGGCGGCGGTGGCCTGGAAATCGCGCTCCAGGTTGGCAGCGGCGACGGCGGTTGCCTGGATGGCGACGACGGTTTCCTGGGCAGCGACCGCTGTGGCGGCGTTAAAATTCGCCAGCGCCTCCTGTGTGGCGGCGCGGTTGGCCTGGTAAATGGCGGTTTCCTGCGCGGCGAAAGCGGCAGCGGCGTTTAATTCGGCGGCGTCGCGCTGGATGAGGGCTTCGCCCTGGGCGATGGTGGCGGTGGCGGCGTTGTTGAGCGCGACTTCGGCGTTATAGTCGCTGGTGGCGCGGGCGATTTCCGCCGCAGCCGCTTCGGTGGCGGCGATATTGGCCTGGATAAGCGCCTCGCCCTGGGCGATAGTGGCGGTGGCGGCATTGTCGAGCGCGACTTCGGCATTATAGTCGCTGGTGGCGCGGGCGATCTCCGCAATAGCAGCCTGGGTTGCGGCGTTGTTGGCCTCCAGGACGGCCTGCCCCTGGGCGATGGTGGCCGTCGCCGCATTGTCGAGCGCGATCAGGGCGTTGGCGTCGCTGGTGGCGCGCGCGATTTCCGCAATGGCAGCCTGGGTGGCAGCATTGTTGGCTTCCAAAACGGCCTGCCCCTGGGCAAAAGTGGCCGTCGCGGCCTGCTCGGTGGCGATCACCGACTGGTTGAAGGCGAACAGTGCCAGCATGGTGATGATGAGCAGTGCCGCCCCAACGCCGACGATCACGCGGTTGCGTACCTGCGCGGCGCGCCGGCTGGCAAGAATATACTCGCGGTGCAGTTCGGTCGGGGGCGGTTCTTTGTTGGCGTTCTGCATCAGCCAGGTTTCGGCCTCGCGCAGATCATCGCCGCGCAGCAGCAGGCTGTCGGTGCGTCCTTTGCTTTCCCAGTCACGGGCGCGCACCAGCAGCCGCGTATGCAGGCGCACGTGAGGGATGTCTGTATCGAGCGTTTTAACCAACTGGTTAAACGCCTGGTTGAAGTCATCGTCCTCGCGGAAGAAAAACCAGTTGTGCGCGCCCAGCGCCGGGTGAAAAGAGCCTTTGGCCTGGTCGTCAATTTCGCGGTAAAGGATGGGGACGAAGCGTTTTTTGTGGGTGACGGCGTGACGCACTTCTTCCAGGCACACCGGCGAGCTGACCGAATCCGGGCTGATGATAAAAACGAAGGTATTGGCGGCTTCGATGCCGGCAAAAATTTCGGCCATGAAGTCCACGCCGGTAGGGATGTCCTCCCAGTCCACCCACACTTCACGGCCACTGGCGCGCAGGGCGGCTTCAAGGCGCTGGACGAATGCTTTGTCCTTGCGTGAGTAGGAGATCATCACGTCGGACATATTAAATACATCGGCCATAAACACGCGCTCCCGCATCACCCGGTTGTGGAGATGGGGGAATTATATGGGATTGTGGTTATTCTGGCGAGGAAATTTAGATGATATTAATTTGAGTGTTTCTGTGCTGGCCCACCCCCGCAAAAACAGAGTAACAACTGCTCCCAGAGCCAGAGATAACGAAACATCCGTACCTCATGCAAGCGGGTCGCTCGCCTGATGCGCCAACGTGGATTGCGTTCAATTCGCGCCCCAAAACGGCGCATCGGGCTGAGCAAAGCCCAAAGTGCCTATTTTGCGCCGAACCTGCTTAATCAGGACTTTGAAGCGGCGCGCAAAAATAAGAAGTAGGCCACTGACGTGACCTACCTACATCCCGACCCATGAGGGCTGGCTGTGCCAGGGTCAGAGTGATGGATTTGTTCAGTCGGCAGATGGTCGGCCGGCAACGCCGCTGCCGTTGGCCTCGCTCAGCGTCAGTTTGCCGTCCATGATGGCCTCAAACGTCTCGCGGTCGAGCGTTTCACGCTCCAGCAGGATGGCCGCCAGCGCATCCAGCTTGTCGCGGTTTTCCGTCAGGGTGCTGTAGGCGCGGTTATAAGCCGTCTGCACGATGCGCCGCACCTCGCCGTCAATCTGTTCGGCGGCCTGCTCGCTGTAGTCGCGCTGCTCGCCGATCTCGCGCCCCAAAAACACCGCGCCCTGCCCGCCGCCAAAGGTGCGCGGCCCCAGTGTTTCGCTCATGCCGTACTGCGTCACCATCGCGCGCGCCAGCTGCGTGGCCTGCTGCAAGTCGCTGCTGGCCCCGGTCGTCAGGCGGTTGAAGATGATCTCCTCCGCCGCGCGCCCGCCCATCGCCGCCGCGATCTGGTCTTCAAATTCCTCGCGGGAACGCAGGAAAATATCGTCCTCCGGCAGCGACATCACGTAACCGCCGGCCCGCCCGCGCGGGATGATGGTGATTTTATGCACCGGGTTGGCGTTTTCCAGCAGGTGATGCAGGATGGCGTGGCCGGCCTCGTGGTAGGCGATCACTTTTTTCTCTTTTTCGGTGATGACGCGCGTCTTACGCTCCGGCCCCATGATGACGCGCTCCATGCTTTCCTGCATTTCGCTCATGCCGATGGCCTTTTTATTGCGCCGGGCGGTCAGGATGGCCGCCTCGTTAATCAGGTTTTCCAGGTCGGCGCCGGAGAACCCCGCCGTAATTTTCGCCAGCGCCTCCAGGTCAACATCGGCGGCCAGCGGTTTGCCCTTGATGTGAACCTTCAGGATGTCCTGGCGGCCTTTCACGTCCGGGTTGTCCATCACCACCTTACGGTCAAAACGGCCAGGGCGCAGCAGCGCCGGGTCGAGGATGTCCGGGCGGTTGGTGGCCGCCATGACGATGATATTCGTCCCGGTTTCAAAACCGTCCATCTCCACCAGAATTTGATTGAGCGTCTGCTCGCGCTCGTCGTGGCCGCCGCCCAGCCCGGCCCCGCGATGGCGGCCTACGGCGTCAATTTCGTCCACGAACACAATCGCCGGCGACTCGGCTTTCGCCCGGTCGAACAGGTCGCGCACGCGGGACGCGCCCACGCCGACGAACATCTCCACAAATTCCGAGCCGGAAATGCTGAAAAACGGCACGCCCGCCTCCCCGGCGACGGCGCGCGCCATCAGCGTTTTGCCCGTTCCGGGCGGGCCGACCATCAGCACGCCCTTTGGAATGCGCGCCCCCAGGCGGATGAACTTTTCCGGCTCTTTGAGAAATTCGACAATTTCCTTCAGTTCTTCTTTGGCTTCTTCGCAGCCGGCCACGTCGGCAAACGTCACCTGCGGGCGCTCCATATCGCGCGTGACGCGGGCGCGGCTGCGCCCAAAGTTGAGCGCCTGATCCTGCCCGGAACGAACCGACCGCATCATGCGCCACAGCAGCCAGATGATGAGCATCGTCGGCACGATGGCGACCGCCAGTTGGAACAGCAGGTTGGTTGTATTATCGCCCTGCTGTTCGATGTAACGAAGGGCGGCGATCTGCTGATTGGTCACGCCGAAGGTCGTCAGCGCCTCGAACAGATCGGTTTCGCGTTCTTTGTAGTAGCTGACCGTGCTGCCGTTACGCAGTTCGATAATCACGTCCTGCCCGCCGCGCACGGTGATGGATGCCACGTTGCCCTGGCGGACGTAATTGGCGAAATCATCCAGCGAAATGCGGTTGCCGCTGGGGAAATTGCTGGGCGTCCCAAATACGAACAGGAACAACAGCAAAATGACGGCCCCCAAAATCAACCAGAAGCGTTGAGCGTTCCGGTTATTCAGAGGATTATTGTCGTTGTGCGGGTCTCGATTATTCACGGGAAATGACGCAAGCGTTGTCGCCGGCCAGCGCCAGCAGCAACCAAAGCGCGCCCTTCTCCTTTCTACGCTACCATTCCGTCGGGTTTTATTATAATCCTGGTTTCAGATACACGGGAGGGCAATGCCGGCTGCCTCAGGTGCGAGTGTGTTTCACTCGATGATAACTGTTCCGGGCGTAGGCGGTCAATATGCCAATCATGAATCTGCGGTGAGAAATCCCGCCGCACCCATAAGGATATATTTTACAAACTTTTAAATTGAATTGAGAATCGTTAAGAGAAGTGATGGTAAAATCTTGTTATAGTTCATATAACGATTCCGGCGAGAAAAAACCGTGAAGGAAAAACGAGACTCCGACCTGAACGAACAACATCTGCGGTGGGCTGCAACGCGCGGCCTGGGCGACACCGATTTTGAGGAAGGTCAGCCGCGCTGGGGTACGGCGCATTTTGGCTCGCGCACCAACCTGCTCGTTTACGTGCGCGGCGTGCCAGAGCCGTTTATCTTCGACGCCAATGCGGTCGAAGAACTGGTGATCGGGCGCTTCGACCCCGATACGAACACCTCTCCGCATATTGATCTGCAAAACTTCGGCGGGGCGGAAAAAGGCGTTTCGCGCAAACACGCTGTCATCCTGCGGCACGAAGGCTCGCTGAATATCATGGACTTGGGCAGCCATAACGGCTCGTACCTCAACGGCCAGCGGTTGATCGCCAACCAGCCGCGCGTCCTGCGCGACGGCGATGATCTGCGTCTGGGGCATCTGGTACTGCACATCAATTTTGCCCGCGTCTGAAAAAGCGCGTTATAATCTTGCCTCAAGGATTAGCCGTGCTGGAGCGTAGTTTTTTTATTCCCATGACGGATCGCAGCAACGAACAGTGGCTTGCCGAACTCACCGGCGCGCCAGATATCCAGGCACGAGCGCTTGAAGACCTGCGCCAGCGGCTTCAGCGCGGCATTTTTTATTACCTCAGCCGCGAGCGCAGCGACCTGGCGCATCTTTCCGGTCAGGAACTCGGCCAGATGGCCGAAGACCTGGCCCAGGACGCCACCCTGCGCGTGATAGACAACCTGGACAGCTTTCGGGGCGACAGCCGTTTTACCACCTGGGCAACCAAAATCGCCGTCCGGCTGGCGATCAGCGACCTGCGGCGGTCGCGCTACAAGGACTTCAGCCTGGACGGCCTGACTGCCGAAGGGGAAGTGCTGCCGGCCTCCACCGGCGATGCCTTCCCCGCCAATGCTGCCCCTACCCCGGAAAACGCGACCGAACGCGCCGACGTGATGCTCAAAATCGAGCGCGCGCTGCGCGAGGCGCTGACCGAACGCCAGTACCAGGCGCTTTCGGCGGTGGCGCTGCAAGACGTTCCGCTGGAAATCGTGGCCGAACGTTTAGGCACGAACCGCAACGCGCTGTATAAACTGCTGCACGATGCCCGGCGTAAACTCCGGCAGAGCCTGGAAGCCCAGGGGCTGACCACCGACTACATGCTCAAACTGTTTGAAGAATGAGCCTTCGCCGGCAGTTTCCTCGAATTACTGTGTAAGATCACCGCTCGATTACTCGTCCGATGTAATGAGCAGGAAAGAGCACGTTTATGTCGTTACACGAAAGCGAACTCCATAAACTGATTGACTGTATCGTCACCTCGCACCACGATGACTGCCTGGACTGCGAATCCTGCGCCAGGGAGCTGGACTGCCTGGCGGAGCGGGTGGCGATGGGCGCTAAAATTAACGACCTGCTGCCGGAAGTGGCGACGCACCTGTGCTGCTGCCGGGACTGCTTCGAGGAATTCGAGGCGCTGGTCGCCATTCTGCGCGCCGAAAACAGCGGTCAGTTGGATGCCATCGGTTAAACGAGTAATCAATTCCAAATCTACCAATCGAGGTTGTACCATGCAGAAAGTACGTGTCCTTATCATCGGCTCTGGCCCGGCGGGGCTGACGGCGGCGCTGTATACGTCCCGCGCGCAGCTCAGCACCGTCGTCATTACCGGCAAGCTGCTGGGCGGGCAGATCGCCACCACGCATGAGGTGGAAAACTTCCCCGGCTTCCCGGACGGCACGACCGGCCCGGACCTGGTTGAAAATATGCGCCAGCAGGCCGAAAAGTTCGGCGCGCGTTTTGTGTATGAAAGCGTAACCGCTGTAGACTTCAAAAACGGCTCGCCGTTCCACATCACCACCGACAGCGACGAGTACCTGGCCGATTCCGTTATCGTCACCATCGGCGCGAACCCGCGCAAATTGAATGTCCCCGGCGAGGCCGAATATACCGGGCGCGGCGTGAGCTACTGCGCCACCTGCGACGGGTATTTCTTCCGGGGTAAGGACATTGTGGTGGTCGGCGGCGGTGACTCGGCGCTGCAAGAAGGCATCTTCCTGACCAAGTTCGCCAACCGCGTGACCATCATCCACCGGCGCGACAGCCTGCGCGCCAGCACCGCCCTGCAAAAACGCGCCTTCGAGAACCCGAAGATCAGCTTTCTGTGGAATACAACGGTCGAAGAAGTGCTGCCGAACGAAAACGGCGTGGTACATGGCGTCCGCCTGCGGGACGTAAAAACCGGCGTGGAAACCATGCGCCCGACCGACGGCGTGTTCATCTTCATCGGCTACGACCCCAACAGCGCCGTTTTTGGCGACCAGCTTCAGACCGACGCCTCCGGCTATGTGCTGATTAACGACCGGCACGGCACGAACGTCGAAGGTGTGTTCGCCGCCGGCGAAATCCACGACAGTGTCTTCCGACAGGCCATCACCGCCGCCGGCGACGGCTGCAAAGCGGCGCTTTCGGCCATCAACTGGCTGGGCGCGCGCGAAGACCAGCTTCAGGCGCTTGATGAGGCCGCGCCCGCAGCCGCCGGCGTCTGATTCACACCGCATCTGCTGCCCCCTCTCTCGACCATCCTGGAACAGAGAGGGGGCTGAAAAGCCGCCAGTCCTCGTTTATAATCCCCCTAATGACACCCAAAAATCTGAAACACTATCTGGAAGCGTGGGATTTATCCGACCCGCAGCCTTTGGCCGAAACGGCCACCAGCCGGGTTTATGCGGTTTTATCCGGCGGGGCGCGGGTCGTCCTGAAGCTCCTCAAGCCCATCGGCGTCGAGGACGAAAAAAACGGCGCTGCGGCGCTGCGCTGGTTTAACGGCCAGGGCGCGGTACATCTGCTGCGCGATGATGACCAGGCGCACCTGCTTGAATACGCCGATGGCGAAAACCTGACCGCGCTGGTCGAACGGGGCGAGGATGAAAAAGCGACCGCCATCATCGGCGATGTGCTGAACCAGCTTCACGCCGCCTCCGGCGATCTGCCGCCCGGCGAGTTAACGCCGCTGCGGGTGCGCTTCAGATCGCTGTTTAAACAGGCGCAGGCGGACAGCCGGAATGGTTCGGACTCGATTTATGTGAGGGCCGCGCGGGTCGCTGAAGAACTGCTGGCGCAGCCGCGCGAGGTGCGCGTGCTGCATGGCGACATCCATCACTACAACATCCGCCATTCGCAGCGCGGCTGGCTGGCCTACGACCCTAAGGGCCTGATCGGCGAGCGAATCTACGATGCCGCCAATACGCTGTGCAATCCCGGTGGGCTGCCCGAACTGGTCAGAAACGAGGCCCGGCTGCTGAAAAACGCCGCGATTCTGGCCGAGAGGATGGGCTGCGATTTTTCGCGCCTGCTGGCTTTCGTCTACAGCTACGCCTGCCTGAACGCAAGCTGGTACATGGAGGGCGGACAGTATCAGGATCACTCCCTGGGCGTGGCGCGGCTGGTCGAGCCGCATTTGCGTTAGGGAATCATTCAGGCTCGCCGCGTTTTTGAGACTCGCCGCGTTTTGTTGTACACTAACGCCCGTAAAATGTGAAAACAGTCATCACTTGGGGAGGCGCTGGATACATGGCAACGGACTCGCGGACCTGGTTTTATACAACCCCCGAACCGCGCCCATATTTTATCGAGGAACGAGTTAACCACACCCTATGGAAAAACCGTTTGCAGGGGCTTTCGATGATCTGCACGCAGTGGACGCCGCCGATCAAAATGGAAGGCTCGTGGAACGGGATGCCGGTGTTGTTCGAGTGGCAGCCGGGTAAATATTTTATCCTGCGCTCCGGGCGCGAGGTAAAAGAGCTGATCGGCGTGATGCGGCAGATTTTGCTAATGCGCCCGGCGCTGGCCTATACCGATACCAACGGCCTGTTCACGGTGGAATGGCACACCGACGGCGGCGAAACCCGCTGGAACGAAATTAAAGGTGGCCCGGAATATCAGGGTTTGCGCCGCCTGCGTAAAGGCTGAAAAAGATGGACGCGAACAAGGGGCTTTAAGCCCCTTGTTTTCACAATGCCGGTTTAGCGCGTGTAACTGCCGTCGTCGAAGATGCCGGTGGGGTGGCAGCCCCGGCGCGCGCCGGCGGCTTCGATTTCCAGCTTTTTCAATTCCTCGTAGCGGGCCGTGTTGGGCGGGTAGGAAACCACTTCGGCATAACCCTGCTGCACCAGCGCCGCGTTGACGAACAGATCGCCGGCGTAGATGTAACGCAGCAGCCGCCCGTAGCGGTCGGTGTCCTCAGCATCGGCCACCAGCCGGACGGTTTTGCTTTCCACCAGCAGCCGGTTGGCCTGGGTGGCTTCGCGGTAGCACACTTCGTCGCTTTCCGGCGTATTCACGCCAATATAGCGGATTCGCACCGTCTGGCCGTTGAGGTTCACGTCAATCGTGTCGCCGTCAATAATTTTCACGACGGTCGCGCTCTCGCCATCCGGGATGCTGCCGCCGGGCGTGCCGCCCCCCGGCGTATCCGGGTCAAAGCCGAAGGTGCAGGCGAACAGCGAAAGGAAGGCCAGCGCCGGGTAGACGAGTCTTTTTATACGGGACAGGTTTGGCATGATTAAATCTCACCAGGTTTACAAAACGAGCTTCCGGTTTTATCAGGCATTCTGCTGGATAATCTCCCACACCAGGCCATCCGGGTCGCGGATAATGAAACTGACCGCGCCGGGATGCCACGCGCGCACGAATGTTACCTGATGGTCGCGCAGGTAAGCGGCGGCAGCCTCAATCTCGGCCACCATCAAATCCATCGAAAATTCCGGTTGGGCGCAGTAGGGCGGGCTGCCAGCGGGCCGCGCCGCTACCGGCAGCAGCAGGTACAGCCGCCCGCTGCATTGAAGATGCACCGCGCCGCCTTCTTCGGACACCGGCTCGAACCCCAGGACATCACAGTAAAATCGGCGCGATTGTTCGAGGCTGCTACAGATAATGTTGATTTCCCCCGGCTTAAACTGAATCATGCGATTCTGGCCTTACTTCTACAACTTCATTCGGGGTGACTGCTATAAGTGTTTTTTTTCAGGCGCAGTCGTTTACGGCTTATTGCATTTCACCAAAATAATCCTGGTCGGCTTTTTTGACTGTGTAGGTTGCCACTTCCGTTACTCCAATGCCGTAGTCAATCATAAACTGAGCAAGCTGCTCGCCGTCAATCAGCACGATTTTCTTTTCGATGCGTTCGACATACTCCCGCGCATCTTTACTAAAGGTCGAGGTCGTGATGAAAACGCCCTTTCGCGCGCGGAAACCTTCCAGGCTGCCGGCAAACGCCTGCACGACCGGGCGACCAACCGTCCCATCCCAGCGTTTGGCCTGGACGTAGACAATATCCAGCCCCAGCCGATCCTCTTTGATGATACCATCAATCCCGCCGTCGCCGCTCTGCCCGATGGCTGCTCCGGCATCCTTGCGCGAACCGCCGTAACCCATCGCCAGCAGTAAATCCACGACCAGCTTTTCAAAGAAACGTGGCGAACAGGCTTTCACCCGCTCAAGAAGTTCCTTTGCCAGATCGGTGCGTAAGTCCTGGTAGCTGGCTTCGAGGATTTCTTCCGGCGTGTTAGTCCGCTCCGGTTCGTTTTCCGGTACACTTTCGGCCACCCGATTTGACCGAGCTTGAAATTCTAAGCCAGTGACCGGATAATTTCAACGAACTTGAGGCGGTCAGGATGGTTAGGTGTATTCTGGTTAGTCATCCTAAGCCACTAACCGAAGATTATCAACGAAAGTCAGCCGCTGCGGATGGTTGGGAGTGTTCTGGTTGGTCATGCTCTGGTCAATGGCTTGGAAGAGGTT
>QUBZ01000123.1 GCA_014338005.1 Chloroflexota bacterium
GCTGCCGGAGGTTGTGTGCGAGTTGGGCACGGGATGGGAGCGCATCATCTTCGACTGGTCGCAGCACCAGCCCACCGGGCCGGACGACTGGCACACCCTCAACGTGGATGACCGCTGGCTGGCGGCAGCGCGGGACTGCAACCGGGAAGTGGTCGCCATCGTCAAACATACGCCGGACTGGGCGACCGAAGGCACACCCGGCCCCGGCGTGCCGAGCGGCCTGTACCTGCCGGTGGATGACCCCGGCAATTACTGGGCGCGTTTTATCCGCAAGACCGCCGAATATTACCAGCCGCGCGGCGTCAACCGCTTCATTATCTGGAACGAGCCGGACATCACGCCGGATACCTACGGGTTCATCTTTGAAGGTACGCTGGACGATTATTTCCAGATGTTAAAAGTGGCGTATCTGGCGGCCAGACAGGGCAGCCCGGACGCAAAAATCCACCTGGCAGGGACGACCTACTGGCACGATGTGAATGCCGGGCGGCGCCTGTACATGGATCGCCTGCTGGAACGTATCATGCAGGACCCCGATGCAGCAGCAAACGGCTGCTACTTTGACGCGCTCAGCCTGCACATTTACTTCCGCACCGAGACGGTCTATGACATCGTGCGGGAAATGCGCGCGCTGCTGGACAGCTATGGCTTGGGCGACAAGGCCATCTGGATCAATGAAATGAACGCCGCGCCGACCGATGACCCACTGTGGCCGGTGGTTCGCCCGCAGTACCAGGTGAATCTGGCGCAGCAGTCGGCCTTTTTGGTTCAGGCGTCGGCGCTGGCGCTGGCGGCGGGTGTGGAGCGGCTGGCCGTCTACAAGTTCTACGACTGGAGCCTGCCGCCGCACGGAGAGGCTTTTGGTCTGCTGCGCGCTGACGGTTCGCGCCGCCCGGCGTTTGATACCTGGAAGCTGGTCATTCAGGTTTTTAGCGGCGTCGAAAGCGCCGCGCTGGCGCAGAGCGATGCGCTGGACGTAGTGCGCCTGAGACGAGACGATGAGCAGCAGGTGATCGCGGCCTGGGCGCGGACTGCCGAGGCCGCGCGGCTTCGGGTGAGCGCCACCGGGCCGGACGCCCTATTATTCGATCAGTACGGCGGCGCACGGGTTATGCAGCCGGAAGCAGGTTATTACACGCTGGCGCTGGACGGCGCGCGCTGCAACCGCAGCGACGGCTGCGCGGTTGGTGGAAACGTGATACTGCTGGTGCAGCCTTCGGGCAATGTAACGGTGGAAGATATAACAGGCGCGGTCATCCCGCTGGCGTTCCAGGAGTAAACGCCAGGGCGTTAAGCCGCATAGAAGATGATGAGAAGCGCACTTTGCATCTTTGATTTGCTGCGGCTTTGCGCTAAAGTTTAGTAATTTAGAGAAATGAGCGAGCATGTCACAGAACGGGTATCAGGCCAGCAGCGGCGCGCAGCCAAACGAGCGGGTAGATAACAAAGGCGAGATGAAATTCTCCTATGGCGGCCAGGCGGTCATCGAAGGGGTGATGATGCGCGGCGCCCACGCGGCAGCCATCGCTGTACGCGACCCGAAAGGGCAGATCGTCGTCCACGAACAATCGTTGAGCGCCACGCTGTACCGGGGACGCATCAGCAAAACGCCGTTCGTGCGCGGTGTTGTCGGCCTATGGGACGCGCTGGGCTTGGGGACGCGGGCGCTGATGTGGTCGGCGGATGTGGCCGTGCGCGAGGACGAAAATGACCAGGGTAACTTCAACGGCCCGATTGGCTGGGCGACCATCGCCGTTTCGCTGGCGATTGGCATCGGCCTGTTTTTCCTGCTGCCAACGATGGCGGCAACCGGCATCGGCCACCTGCTGGGCTTAAGCACCGCAGCGGATACAGCTGCCGAAGCCGGCGGCTTCCTGTCTTACCAGGCGCTGCCGATTGGCGTGCAGGCCACCATCATCAACTTCATCGAGGCGGTTATACAGCTTGGCCTGCTGGTTGGTTATATCTGGTTGATTGGCCGCATCCCGGATGTCAAACGCCTGTTTGGTTATCATGGCGCGGAACACAAAACCATCAACGCTTACGAGGCCGGCGCGGAACTGACGCCGGAAATCGTCGCGCGCTACCCGATTGAACATCCGCGCTGCGGCACGGCCTTTTTGCTGACGGTCGTGTTCGTCAGCGTGTTCATTTTCTCTTTGTTGGGACGCCCGCCCTTCCTGCTGCTGATTCTGTCGCGCGTGGTGCTGATTCCGGTCATCGCCGGAGTGGCCTATGAAATCCTGCGCTTCACGGCGCGCAACATGCACAATCCCATTGTACGGATTATCGTCAAACCCAACCTGGCGCTGCAACACCTGACCACCCGCCAGCCGGATTTACACATGATCGAAGTGGCGATTATGGCCTTCCAGCATGTGCTGGCCTCGGAGGGGCTGATGGGGCGGGATGAAATCGTCATCCCCGAACCGCGCCCAGAAGCCGTGTCGCCCACGCTGGCCGCCGAAAAAGTCAAAGCCTGAAGGTTTTATCCGCCCAGGTTCGCCAGCGCCTCGGCGGCTTCGGCATAGTTGGTATTGCGCTGAACCGCGCGTTTGTAATGAACTTTGGCTTCCGGCAGCTTGCCCAATGCTTCGTAGGCGCGGCCGGCGTAATAATACATTTCCTCAACGCCGGGCGTGGTTGCCAGCACCTGCTGGGTGAGTTTCAGCACGTCGTTATAGCGGCCTAACTGCAAGTAGGTTTCAAACGGCTCGAAGCGATACCACAAATAGCGCCAAGGCAGGCCGCCCTGAACAGCCTGATCGAAGTTGGAAGCTGCCTCATCATAGCGGCCTAACGCGAACTGTGCCGCGCCCAGGTTAAAAAACGCGACAGCGTCTCCGGCATATACGCCATCCCAATCGGCCTGCGCCTGTTCCAGCGTCCATAGGGCATTTGCGGCGGCATCCCATTGGTCGCCCAGGATGGCTTGCAGCGCCGCCTCGTCCGATGGCCGGTAAAGCACCAAATAGTTGCGGTTAAAGTGCCGCCATTCCTCGTCAAATTCGGCGTAGGGCAGGGGACGGCCCGTGCCATCCGCGCCAAAGCCAAGCAGCGAGTCGAAAGCGTAAAAGGTTTGAGCCGCGTCATCATAACCAATGATAACGCGGTTGTGGCTCATCCAGTTTTTGGGGACGTGCGCGCCTTCGTAATAAGCGGTTTCGACCAGTGCCGGGAATCCCGCCGCCGTAAGCTGTTTGAGCAGGTCGAGCGTACCGCCGGTGCGAATGATGCCCGATAAACCCTGGCTTTCGGCAAACGCGACCATTTCTTCCAGGCGCACGTTTACATCTTCGACATGAGGATTAAGCACGTTGATGATGTCGGTATATGTGCCGCCCCAGCCGTAATACGAAATGAGCATGGTAAAAGCCGCTGCCGAGCAGCGATTATACTGCTGCCAGACCGAGGCGAAACCGCTCAGTTTGACCGAAGGCGGCGGTTCCGTCCCCGGATCGGCCAGCGCCGCGCCGGACATCATAACGAGCCAGACCATCAATAGAGTGATGTTGCGTACCTGTCGTTTCATTTATTTGCTGCTCCAGCCCTGCGCGACCTGCCGCAGAATCGCCAGTTCACCGGTGTGATAGGCGTTGTGGTCGGCGACCAGCAGGATTTCACGCAGGATAGTATGCCCGTCGTAGCCGTGTGGAATCGGCGCCAACAGGTCTACCGATGGGTCGGCCAGCATGGCTTCAAGCGCGTTCAGGTCGTCCCGGAAACGCCGGATGGTATCCAACCACTGTGCTATGTCGGCCTGCGCGTCTTTCGCCGGCCAGTACCCTGTCGGCCATTCCGGCGAAATATGCTGCGGGCTGCGGATGTATTCCAGGATGTCCCACTGGGCGATTCGCATGTGTTCGACGAGATGCCAGAAAGTGTAAGGTACATGCGGCAGCTGGACGTTGATGAGGTTTTCGGGGAAGTTAGCAATGGCATCCTCAAAGGACATATGCGCTCCTTTGCCCTGGAGCAGCGCCCGTAAATGCTGGCGTAAAGTCTGGTCGGTCATAAAAATCTCCTGACGCAGATAAAACCTTATTTGTCGCCCGCCATGCGTTTGAGTTCATACAGTTTGGTGAGAGCCTCCAGCGGGCTGAGGTTGTCCACTTCGAGTTTACGCAGCACCTCCAGCGCCGGGTTGGCCGGTTCAAACAGGCGAAGCTGACCGGCCTGTTCGCGTCTTTGCTGCCGGGGCGTCAGCGGCGCGGACTCGCCGGTAGGTAGTTTAAAGTCGCTGCCCTGGGCTTCCAGGTGGTGCAGCAGTTCGCGCGCGCGTTCAACCACCGGGCGCGGCATCCCGGCCAACTGGGCGACGTGAACGCCGTAGCTGCGGTCTGCGCCGCCCGGCACGACCCGGTGCAGGAACACAATTTCGTCGCCTTCTTCCGAGACAGCCACGTTAAAGTTGCGGGTGCGGGGCAGGATATTGGGCAGTTCGGTCAGTTCGTGGTAGTGGGTGGCGAAAAGCGTCCGGCAGTTGAGGCGGGGATGGTTGTGAATATACTCCACGACGGCGCGCGCAATCGCCAGCCCGTCGTAGGTGGATGTGCCGCGCCCAACTTCATCCAGGATGAGCAGGCTGCGGCGGGTGCTGCCGGACAGCAGCCTGGCCGTTTCGACCATCTCCACCATGAAGGTGCTTTGCCCGGCGTGGATTTCATCCTGCGCGCCGATGCGGGCGAAGATGCGGTCAACCAGGCCGATGGTGGCTTCATCAGCCGGAATAAAACTGCCGATTTGCGCCATGAGGGTGATGATCGCCACCTGCCGGATGTAAGTGGATTTGCCGGACATATTCGGCCCGGTGATGATGTGAATGCGAGACAGGTCATCGAAGTGCGTATCGTTTGGCACATAGCGAATGCCGCCGTCCAGCAGCCTTTCCACGACCGGGTGGCGGCCATCCTTGATGACCAGCACATCGTCTTCGGTCAGCTTCGGGCGCGTGTATCCCTCACGGGCGGCCACGTCGGCCAGCGAGAGAAAAACGTCAAGATGAGCAACCGCGCGGGCGGTGTTCAGCAGGCGCGGCGCGGACTGGGCGATTTCGCGGCACAGCGCCTCGAACAGCCGTTTTTCGACGGCCAGGATTTCTTCTTCCGCGTTTAACACCAGCGTTTCGTATTCTTTGAGTTCCGGTGTGATGTAACGTTCGGCGTTAACCAGGGTTTGTTTGCGGATGTAATCAGCCGGCACTTTGTTGGCGTTGGCGTTGCTGACCTCGATATAGTAGCCGAACACTTTGTTAAAACCGACTTTGATGCTGGCAATACCCGTCCGGCGGCGTTCCACCGCTTCGAGGTTGGCGATCCACTCGCGGGCGTCGCGGGTGGCGTTCAGAATATCGTCCAGCTCCGGCGAATAACCGGGGCGAATTGCGCCGACGGTATTTAACACGGCGGGCGGTTCGTCGGTGATGGCGCCGGCGATGCGTTCGTTGAGGTCGGCGCAGGCGTCCAATCGTTCGCCCAGCGGCCTGAGCGCCGGCAGGTCGCCGATTAAACGCTGGATGTGCGGAATCATATCCAGGCTGGCACGCAGGCCGAGCAGATCGCGGGGGCCGGCACGACCGACCAGCAGGCGGTTGGTCAGCCGTTCGATGTCCGAAATGCTTTTCAGTGCGGCGCGCAGTTCCGCGCGGCGGTTTTCGTCGCTCCCCAGGGCTTCTACGGCATCCAGGCGGGCATTCAGCCGGTTGATGTCCAGCAGCGGTTGGTTGATCCAGGTTCGCAGCAGGCGCGCGCCCATCGCCGTCACGGTGCGGTCGAGGATGCCGAGCAGGCTGCCTTCTACTTTTCGGCTGCGGATTGTTTCGGTCAGTTCTAGGTTGCGTCGGGTGAAGGGGTCAAGCACCATAAAACTGGCAGTGGAGTAGGCGCGCACCCCGGTGATCTGCCCCAGGCTGCCGCGCTGCGTATCGCGCACGTAGAGCAAAGTGGCTCCGGCGGCGCAGATGGCGAACGGCATTTCGCCCAGGCCGAAGCCATCCAGCGTGCGAACGCCGAAGTGCTGGTTAAGCGCCTGTTCCGCTGTGCCGCGCTCAAAGCGCCAGTCCTGCACCGAGGTCAGATGGATGCCCGGCGGCAGGGATGCGCCGCGCTCCACCCAGCCGGCAGGCATGATGACTTCGCGCGGGGCCAATCGCGCCAGTTCTTCCAGCACCAGCACGCCGGCATTATCGCCTTCAAGCTGGGTGGCGGCGAATTCGCCGGTGGAGATGTCCACGTAGGCGATGCCGGCTTTGTTCCACCGTCCGGTTTCGGGGTCGCCCACCGGAAAAACAGCCATCAGGTAATTGGCCCGGTCTTCGGCCAGCAGTTCCGGTTCGATGATCGTGCCGGGGGTGACGACGCGCGTTACTTCGCGGTCAACGATGCCGCGCCCGTCCGGTTCGCTCATCTGTTCGCAGACGGCGACATGATAACCTTTTTCGATCAGCCGGGCGATGTAACTGTCAATGGCATGGTGAGGGACACCGGCCATCGGCACACGCTCGTTTTTGCTGACCGGACGCCCGGTTAATACCAGATCAAGCTCGCGGGCGGCGATTTCGGCGTCGGCATCGAAGGTTTCATAAAAATCGCCCAGACGAAAGAATAAGATACAATCAGGATATTCGCGCTTGATGTCCAGGTACTGCTGGCGAAGCGGCGTCACACGCGACATAATGCGATTTCCTACTGCGGAAGTTCAGGAAAATATGTTCGAGTCCGGGTGAATTGTACCAATCACCGGCGGGTCATTCAACCGGCAGGGTTAGATGAGCGTAAACCGTTAAAACCTGGAAGTTTCAATTGTAAAATGCTGCCGTAAGGCGCGCCTGTTTATTTATCTGGAACAAAGGAATAGCTATGGCTGAAGTCATCATCGGCGTTGATCTGGGCGGCACGCGCGTTCGGGCGGCGCGGCTCGATCAGCAGTTGAATATCCTGGCGCGTGAAGAGACGCTGACCCAGGACGAAGAAGGATTGGCGGCTACCCTAGAGCGCATCAAAACATTAATTCGGCGCATGATGCCGCAGGACGGTGCGCAGGTGGCCGGAATCGGCGTTTCTGCGCCGGGGCCGACCAACCCGGTCACCGGCGTGGTGGTCGCGCCGCCCAACCTGAAGGGCTGGCATAACGTGCCGCTGGGCGACATCCTGCACGAAACCTTTGGCGTGCCGGTATACGTGGGTAATGACGCCAACGTGGCCGGCCTGGCCGAGGCGATCCGGGGGGCAGGGCAGGGCTACCGCCATCTGATTTTCACCACCGTCAGCACCGGCATCGGCAGCGGCATCATTGTGGATGGGCGAATGCTGCTGGGAAAGGTTGGCCTGGCGGCGGAGGCCGGACACATGATAATCCTGGCCGGCGACCGGGTGTCCACCCTGGAGAAAGAAGCCGCCGGGCCGGCGCTGGCGCGCAAGGCGCGCGCGCGCATCGAAAAGGGCGAAAAGTCGCTGATACGCGATCTGGTCGGCGGAGACCTGGATGAGTTGAGCGGAATGATCGTCGGCCAGGCCGTGCAGCAGGGAGACCCGCTGGCGCTGGACATCGTGCGCGAGGCGGGAACAATCATCGGCCTGGGTATGGTCACGCTGCTGCACCTCTTTAACCCGGAGATTCTGTTGTTTGGCGGCGGCGTCAGCCAGATCGGCGAACCGCTTTTCGCGCCCATGCGCGAGGCCATCCGCCAGCACGCTATTGACAGCAGCTATTGGGAAGACCTGCGGATCGAGCCGGTGGCGCTGGGGGAAAACGTGAGCATCGTCGGCGCGGCGGCGCTGGTTCCAACGCGCGGCGGTGTAGAGGATGTAACCGAGGTCGCGGCCAAGCTGAGCCGGGTATAAACGATATTCCCGCGTAAGAAAATCGCAAGAAATCAGGCCGGGTACTTCATTCGCCGTGTGTGCCGTGCTACAATGGCGCTATGTTGATGTTGCCTGATTACCGAGTGCGCCAACGCGATTTTCTGCTGGAAATTTCGCGCGCTATGACGGCTCAGCTTGACCTGGGGGAAGTGCTGCGCCTGGTGCTTAACGCTTCCATCGTCATGCTGGCGGGGAAAATGGGCATTGTTGCCTTGCGGGACGGCAATGGACTTTATCGCATCCGCGCTACGATAGGCATAGAAAACGAACGAATCCCCCAACTCGATCATCTGCTGGACGAGATGGTTTCTTTATCTGATGCTGATGCCGACCCGGAGGTGCTGAACACCCGGCTCAGCAAAATGGCGATTGCGCTTGATCGGCGGCTGCGGCAGTCGCTTTTTCTGCCGCTGGTTATTGCCGGCGAGCCGGTCGGTCTGCTGATCGTCTTTCGCACTTACCGGATGGATGCTACCGAAAACGACCTCCAGATTTTGCAGAGTTTTGCCGACCAGGCGGCGATAGCTGTACACAACGCGCAGCTTTACGCGCGCATTGACTACGAGCGTAAGCGTCTGGCGGCCATCCTGGAATACAGCGCCGACGGCGTGATGATTCTCGACGCGCATCTGCATATTGTAGGCTTCAACCGCGCCCTGGAACGTATGAGCGGCTGGCTGAGCCAGGAAGCCCTGGAACGTGACGTGGACGAAGTAATCGTCTGGAAGCGGGTGGAAAAGGGCGATCTGCGCCAGGCGCTTGACGAAGGTTGGCCGTTTCGGACGCCCGCCACCGCACCGCCGGAAATTCTGTATGTTGAGGGCGATTTGCTGCGTCGTGATGGGCTGACGCTGAGCGTGGGCATCACCTACGCACCGCTGCTGACGACGGACGGACACCTGTCGAACATCATCGCCAACGTGCGCGACATCACCAACTTCCGGCAGGCGCAGGAGATGCAGAACGTTTTTATTTCTACCATCTCGCACGAGCTTAAAACGCCGGTCGCGCTCATCAAGGGTTACGCCGGGACGCTCAACCGCGAGGACGCCACCTGGGACCCGCAGGTAATCCGCGAGGGATTGACAGTGATTGAGGACGAGGCCGACCGCCTGACCGAATTGATCGAAAACCTGCTGGCGACCAGCAAACTTAAAGCCGAGCGGATGCGCCTTGACCTGAGCGATGTCCGTTTAGACCAGCTGGCGGCGCAGGTGGTGGAACGTTTCCGCACGCAGACCCAGCAGCATGAGTTGGTGCTGAACTTCCCGCCGGATTTTCCTATCATTCAGGGCGACGAAACCCGCCTGCGGCAGGTTCTCGATAACCTGGTCAGCAACGCCATCAAATATTCACCAAACGGTGGTATGATAGAAATCGGCGGCGGCGTAGATGATGAAACGGTAACAGTTTTTGTGCGCGACCAGGGAGTAGGGATACCGGAGCGCGAACAGGAACGTCTGTTTGAGCGTTTCTACCGGGTGGACGACACCCTCAGCCGCCGAACCAAAGGCACTGGCCTGGGTTTATATCTCGCGCGGACGATCATCGAGGCGCACGGTGGTCGTATCCGGGTTAAGAGCAAGCCGGGTCAGGGTTCAACATTCTATTTTACGCTGCCGCAGCGTTAATTTCCCGTCCTGAATTCGATCACTCTGGAGAGCGCATGTCTAAACTGATGCAAACGACCATCCCATGTATTCAATGCCGCCAACCCTTCCGCGCCACGTTTCAAAACGTAATTGATGCCAAACAAGACCCTCAAGCCAAAATGAAACTCCTGACCGGCCAGCTTAATCTGGCGTTGTGTCCCAACTGCGGCACTCCGAACCCCATGCTTACGCCGCTGGTGTACCATGACCCCGCTAAAGAGCTGGTTATCACTTTCGTCCCGATGGAGCTGGGGCTGGCGAAAGAGGCGCAGGAAAAAGCGATTGGCGATCTGATGCGCGAGCTGACCACACAGCTTCCGCAGGGGGCGTTTAAGGGTTATCTGCTTCAGCCGCGACAGGCGCTGACGATGCAGGGTCTGGTAGATCAGATTTTGCAGGCCGACGGCGTGACGCCGGAGATGATGGAGGCGCAGCGCGCCCGCGTCCGGCTGGTGGAAATGCTGCTGGAAGCCCCGGATGAGGAGATTCCGGCGCTGATCGAGCAGAATGACGGCCAGATCGATTCTCAGTTGATGCAGACGGTCACGCTGTTGGCTCAGCGAATGCTGCAAGAAGGACGGCAGGGCGTGGCCGAACGGCTGCTGATGCTGCAAAACCAGATGGTGGTCTATTCGACGTTCGGCAAACAGCTGGCCGAACGCTCGCGCGCCCAGGAAGCCCTTATCGAACAAGCCGCTAATGAGATTAACGCGCTGGGGCCGAATGCCCAGCGGGCCGATTTTATGAATCTGGCAGTTCATCATGCCGATTCCATCGAATATTTACAGGCTTTGGTCGGGCTGGTGCGGCCTGTATTCGATTATGCTTTCTTCCAGGAACTTCAGGTGCGGATCGGCCAATCCCCGGCTGCCGAGCGTCCGAAGCTGGAGGCGCTGCGCGAAAACCTGCTTGAACTGACGGCGCAGGCCGACCAGCAGACCCGCATGGCGCTCCAGAATGCGGCTGGTCTGCTCCAGACCATCCTGAACAGCCCCGACCCGGAGGCTGTTATCGCCGCAAACCTGCCGCTGATTGACTACACGTTTCTTCAGGTGCTTTCGGCTAACCTCCAGGAAGCCGAGCGCCGGGGGGATGCGAACGCGGGCAGCCGCCTGAAGGCGATCTATAATCTGGTGGTGGCGATGCTGCAAGCGGATATGCCGCCGGAACTTCAGTTCATTAACGAGGTGCTGGCCGCGAGTTCCGATGAGGATGCGCGGGCTGTCATCGCTCAACGCATCGGCGAGTTCGACGGCCAGTTGTTGGAAGCTATCGAGGCGGTTGAGGAGCAGTTGGCCGACCGGAGCGAGCCGGTTCTACTGGAACGTTTGAACTGGCTGCGGGAAGAAGCCATCCAGAGTTTTAGCTGATAGCCGGTGCAGAAAAACTGCCGGGGGACGTGGCAGCACCATGTTCCCCGGCTTTTGGGCTACGTTTAACCTACGTTTTCCTGTAGAAGCGCGGCGCAATTTGGTAAAATCTGAACCTTGTCGTAAGTTTCGCCGGCGCGGCTGCAAGGTTCCTATGCCGGCGAGATGAGAACAATTAAAGAGGATAGTCAAATGCAGCGATTTTTCCCGAAACCATTGGCCGGTCTGATGATCTGTGCGCTGTTGATGGCGGTTGTGCTGTCGGCGGGCGCGCCGCGTGTCGTGCTGGCTCAAGACGCGCCGACTCCTACACCGACTGACCCGCTGTGGCGGGCATTTTCGGCGGTGCGTGATGCTATTGAAGAGGAGAAGTCCGTTGACCTGGGTATCGTGCGTTCCTACGAATGGGAACAATCGGAATGGCAGGGGGGTATTGACGCCTGCCGCACCATCGAAAATCCGGCGGATTACCGCGAGATATACTGGGGGTGGACGTTCACCATCACCAGCCTGACCGGACAGGTTTTCCAGGGCCGCGTGAGTTTTGACCTGAAAGCCGTTGCGGTGTGCGACCAGGTTGTGACGGCGGCTGCGGCCCCCGCGCCGGCGGGCGACCCGAACCTGCCGCCGCCGGTGGCGGGCGCGGCAGCGGTGGGCGGTTTTGAACTGGGCGGCCACGTGCTGGAACTGAGCGCCAACACCGTCAGCCTGATGAACCGCGCCGGGATGACCTGGGTCAAAAAACAGCTTGAATACAAACTGGGCGATGATCCGAGCAAGGCTTCCGGCCTTATCGCGTCGGCCAAAGGCAGCGGCTTCAAGATTCTGCTGGGCATCAAGGGCGATAAATCCCAGATGGGCGACTTTCAGAATTACATCAACACCTTCGCGCAGTTCCTGGGCGGCGTGGCCGCTTTGGGCGCGGACGCGATTGAAGTCTGGAACGAGCCGAACATTGACCGGGAATGGCCGTTAGGACAGGTCAACGGCGGCAGCTATACCCAGATGCTGGCGGCGGCCTTTAATGCCATCAAAACGCGCAACCCGGCCACGCTGGTTGTCAGCGCGGCGCCGGCGCCGACCGGCTTTTTTGGGGCGGCAGGCTGCACCGAAAACGGCTGCAACGACGACGTGTTTATGCAGCAGATGGCCCAGGCCGGCGCGGCGCAGTATTTAGACTGCGTGGGCCTGCACTACAATGAGGGCATCATCGCCCCATCAGCCACAACTGGCGACCCGCGCGGTAATTACCCGACTTACTTCTTTGGCTCGATGCTTCAGCGGGGTTACGGGACGTTTGGCGGCAAGCCGGTTTGTTTTACCGAACTGGGTTATCTGTCACCGCAGGGTTTTACCACGCCGCTTCCGGCTAACTTCGCCTGGGCGCAGAATACGACGGTCGCGCAGCACGCCGCCTGGCTGGCCGAGGCCGCGACCATCGCTGCTCAGAGCGGCAAGGTGCGCCTGATTATCATCTGGAACGTGGATTTCCCGTTCTTCACGGCGGATGACCCGATGGGTGGTTACGCCATGTTCCGACCGGACGGCACCTGCCCGGCCTGCGATACCCTGGGCGCGGTGATGAAGAAATGACGTGAGCGCAGGTATTTTTCGGGGGCGGTTAACAACCGCCCCTCTGAAGTTTGGCAGTAGTTGAGAAAAAGAAAGACCTTTGGTAAAGCTTGAAGTGTGAAATCGCAAGCCAACCAGAGGTCTTTGTATGTCTACTATTCC
>QUBZ01000124.1 GCA_014338005.1 Chloroflexota bacterium
CTGGAAGGCGCGGACTGGTTCCTGGGCGCGACCATTCGCCGGGGGCTGAACCAGGCCATCGGCTATCTGATCGCCGCGACCGCCATTACCTGGCTGATCGCCGGGTTCGTGGCCGGAAGCACCTGGCGGGAGCGGATGTTCTGGCTGGGCGTACCGCTGCTGCTGGTCGCCATCCCGACCTTTTTAATCGGGCTGTCCCTGAGCAGCGAAATCGCGTCGGCAGCCGTGCAGGGTGGGTTGAGCAACATTACGGTAAACGGGACAACTTATACACCCGGTTTTGAGAGCGCGCTGGCCTCGGTTATCGGCGGGGCGCTGATAAGCACCGGCAATGCGCTGATCGGAATCGGCGCGGTGCTGACGTTGGCCGGCATAGGTTTATTCATCGCCGGGCTGGTGCAGCCGTCGGCGCGCAAGCGCGGCGGGCCAACCGTCACCATTCCCGCGCCGGGCGAAAAACCCAAACGCCGCGAGGACGATTTTTGAACGCAGCGCGAGGGTCGCCGGGGAAATTTTGCGGGGCAGCCGTTCGGTTTCTACAATAGCCCTGATCTTGCTAGACACGTAAAGGAACATGCTGATGAAATCCGACATTGACCGGCTGATGGCCGCCCGCGATCTGCAAGCGATCTTCGTCACCGGCGACGCCGAAAGCAACCCGCCCCGCGCCTACCTGACCGGCGGCGTGCATATCACCGGCGGGCTGGTCATCAAAAAACGCGGCCAGCCGCCGGTGATGGTCGTTAATCCGATGGAAGTCGAAGAAGCAGCCAAAAGCGGCCTGACCGTTTATACCTACAACGACCTGGGCTGGGCGGAGCTGATCGAGCAGGCCGAAGGCAGCCGCAGCAAAGCCGAAGTCGCGCTGTGGGGGCGCTGCCTGGAACGCTTCGACATCCCGCCGGGCAAAATCGGCCTGTACGGCGTCGGCAGCCTCAATCACTATCTGGCCTTCACGCCGCTGCTGGAAGCCGGCAATCCGGGCTACCAGATCGTCGGGGAAATGGGGATGACGCTGTTCGACGAGGCGTACATCACTAAAGACGCCGAGGAAATCCGCCGCATCAAAACGGTGGCCGCCGCCACCAGCGCGGTCTTGCAGGCGACCTGGGATTTCATCGCCGCGCACCGCGCCGACGGCGACACGGTGGTGAAGGACGACGGCGCGCCGCTGACGATTGGCGACGTAAAACGTTTTGTCCGGCGGGCGCTGCTTGACCGCGAACTGGAAGACACGGGCATGATCTTCGCCCAGGGGCGCGACGCCGGTTTTCCGCACAGCCGGGGCGAAACGGGTATGCCGCTGAAGGTGGGGCAGGCCATCGTCTTTGACCTTTTCCCCCGGCAGTTAGGCGGCGGTTATCATCACGACACGACGCGGACGTGGTGCATCGGCCACGCGCCGGACGCCGTGCGGCAGACCTATGATACGGTGATGGCGGCTTTTCAGGTGGCGCTGGATGCCTACGCCGAACCCGGCCAGCCGGCCCACGCGCTGCAAGACGCGGTGCTGGATTATTTTGAAGCCAGCGGCCATCCCACGCCGCGCAGCCGCCCCGGCAGCAGCGAGGGTTACGTTCACAGCCTGGGGCATGGCGTCGGCCTGAACATCCACGAGCGGCCTTCCCTGCACCATCTGGTCACGGACGACATCCTGCAAATCGGCAATATGATTACCATCGAGCCGGGGCTGTATTACCCTGATCGCGGTTTTGGTGTGCGGATTGAAGATTCGTTCATCATAGATGAAACCGGCGCGCTGGTTTCGCTGACCGATTTCCACAAGGAGCTGGTGCTGCCGCTGAAAGGCGGCGCGGCATAAACGCCTCAAAACAGGTCATCATTCATGCGATATTGAGACGAATTTAACGCCTCTGATTAAACCTCCTATGGTATAATACCGATATTGTGAACAATCGCACAAGGCTGTCCGGGAGCGTTCTGCACGCTCCCGGACGCGAGTCGACCTTACCGGGAGAGATAGATACCGTATGAGCCAACTGGGGACAGCATCGAATCCGTTCCGCGTGGCGATCATCGGCGCGGGCCCGTCCGGGTTTTACGCCGCCGATCATCTGCTGAAACAGAAAGACCTGGTGGTGGAAGTGGATATGTACGACCGCCTGCCGACGCCTTACGGGCTGGTGCGCGGCGGTGTGGCCCCCGACCATCAAAAGATTAAATCGGTGACGAAAGCCTATGACCGCATCGCCGCTCACCCGAACTTCCGCTTTTACGGTCATGTTGAATTCGGCAAAGACCTGATGCGGGATGACCTGGCGCGTTTTTATCACGCCATCATCTATGCCACCGGCGCGCAGACCGACCGGCGTATGGGCATCCCCGGCGAAGACCTGCCCGGCAGCCACCCGGCCACCGAGTTTGTAGCCTGGTACAACGCGCACCCGGACTACCGCGAGCTGACCTTCGATCTCTCGCAAGAAGCGGTCGCGGTGGTCGGCATGGGCAATGTGGCGATGGACGTGATTCGCATCCTGGCGCGCACGCCGGAAGAACTGGAAAAAACCGACATCGCCGATTACGCGCTGGAGGCGCTGCGTCACAGCCGCGTCAAACGCATTTATATGCTGGGACGGCGTGGCCCGGCGCAGGCGGCCTTCACCAACCCGGAGATCAAGGAACTGGGCGAGATGCAGGACGCCGAGGTGATCGTGCCGCCCGATGAAGTGCGGCTCGACCCGCTTAGTGAAGAATTTATCCGCTCCGGCGAAGACCGCAGCGCCGAAAAGAACGTGCAAATCCTCACGCAGTATTCGCTTCAAGCATCCCAGGGCAAATCCCGCCAGATCATCACCCGCTTTCTGGTATCGCCGGTGGAGCTGATCGGGACGGAGCGCGTGGAAGCCGTCAAAATCGTGAAAAACGAACTATATCGCGCCGAGGACGGCTCGCTGCGTCCAAGACCGACCGACCAGTACGAGGTCATCCCGGTGGGGCTGGTGTTCCGGTCGGTTGGCTATCATGGCGTGCCGCTGCCCGGTGTGCCGTTTTATGAGAAGTGGGGGGTCATCCCTAACGACCAGGGCCGCGTGCTGACCGACGCCAAAAACGGCCAGCAGGTGACGGGCGATTATGTCGTGGGCTGGATTAAACGCGGGCCAAGCGGCATCATTGGCACGAACAAACCCGACTCGGTGGAGACGGTCGAGCGGCTGCTGGAAGATCAACGCGCCGGTAATGTCCTGAATCCCGACACGCCCAGCCGCGAAGCGGTGGAAAATCTGCTCAAGGAGCGCGGCGTGGCGTTTGTGACCTACGACGATTGGCAGGTGTTGGACGAAATCGAAACCCGGCGCGGCGCGGAACTGGGCCGCCCACGTCTGAAGTTCAGCCGTGTCGAGGATATGCTGGAAGCGATCCACGAGGCCCCGCAGCCTGACCCCGCTGGAGACTAAAACCCCCCCACGAGAAAACACATGCCCGGCGAAGCAGCCGGGCATTTTATTTATGGGTGACTGGACGCGCTAGAATGCAGTCACCAGCGCGACGGGGATGCTGAGGACGGCGCAGACGATGATGCCCTTGAGGTAATTCCGCAGGTGCATCCCCCAGTCCTCGAACAGATACACCAGGTCTTCTGTGCCGGGCAGCACCGCGAACTTTGGCTTCAAAAGCGCAAGGAGCAGGAAGTCCAGCACCACCGCGTCGAACAGGTTGAAGATGTTCATCATCAGGAAGAAGTGGACGAAGGCCGTCAGAAAGGATACCGTGCCGCCGTTGGCTGCCAGCAGCCGACCGCTGGAATAAGCCAGCGCGGCGAAGCCCACCCCCAAAAACAGCGTCGTCAGCGCCAACCGCGCCCGTTTTTCGGCGCGGGTCAGCGGCGGTACGCGCTCCTGCATGGCCGCCGGGTAATCGTGCAGCCACAGGCGCGGGTTGACATACAGCGAGCCGAGGATAACGACACTCAGGCTCAGACTCAGAATCAGACCGTCTACCAGAATGGAAGTCAGCGACAGGGTTGTCATACCGAACAGCCTTTCTCCAGGATACCATTTTTAGGTTGACCTAATTATAACATGGGTTATGTATAAATTCATCCCCCAAAAGTCGTATTCACATTCAAGCACCTCTCATATACCCACTGCGTAAAATGCGTTATCTTTAATCTGAACTACCGGGTTTAACTCGGAGCTCTTTAAGGAGGTTTACTGTTGAGATCATCGGTCAAACGGCTGCTGCCGACGGGGCTTCTGCTGGCGCTGGTGGCGCTGGCAATTGGCGCGCGCGCGGCGCAGTCCGGCCTGCCGCTGGATACGCTGCAGCTGCCGCCGGGCTTTCAGATCAGCATCTATGCGGCGGACGTGCCGGGCGCGCGTTCGCTGACCCTGAGCGAAAACGGCACGCTGTTCGTCGGCACGCGCCGGAGCAGCGTGTACGCCATCACCGACGAAAACGGCGACCAGCAGGCCGACCGGGTACGGGTGATTGCCACCGGCCTCATCTCCCCTAATGGCGTGGCATTCCGCGACGGTGCGCTGTACGTGGCGGAACTGGGGCGCGTATTACGTTATGACAACATCGAAGCCAACCTGGATAACCCGCCCGCGCCGGTGCTGGTGCGGGACGGTTTTTACGTTGGGGATGGCGGGCTGCACGCCTGGAAGTTCATCGCCTTCGGGCCGGACGGCAAGCTGTACGTGCCGGTGGGCGTGCCGTGTAACGTGTGCGCCGAGGACGCAGCCTACGGCATCATCGCGCGCATGAACCCGGATGGCTCGGAGCTGGAGACATTCGCCAGCGGCGTGCGGAATACGGTCGGCTTTGACTGGCATCCCGAAACCGGCGAACTGTGGTTCACCGACAACGGGCGTGACTGGATGGGCGATGACCAGCCGCCGGACGAACTCAACCACGCGCCGGAGAGTGGACTGCATTTCGGCTTCCCGTACTGTCACGGCGGCACGATACCTGACCCGGATTTTGGCCGCCGCCGCGCCTGCGATGAGTTCACGCCGCCGGCGATCAACCTGGGGCCGCATGTGGCCGCGCTGGGGATGCGGTTTTATACCGGCGCGATGTTCCCCGAAACGTATGCCAACCAGATTTTCATCGCCGAACACGGCTCGTGGAATCGCACCGTACCTATCGGCTACCGGGTGTCGCTGGTGCGGCTGGACGAAAGCGGCCAGGCGGTTTCTTATGAGCCGTTTGTCGAAGGCTGGCTGCGGGCCGGCGGCGCGTGGGGCCGCCCGGTGGACGTGCTGGTAATGCCGGACGGCGCGCTGCTGGTATCCGACGATCTGGCCGGGGCGATTTACCGCATCAGCTATCAGGGGTAAAAGACCAGGGGCGGCCTGCGCCGCCCTGGATATTTTCATTTCGCGCGCCTCCGGCTACACTGAAGACCGCATAACATCGTCACAAGGACTCGCGCATCGTGCAGATCATTCAACAGTCCCGGCAGTATCCGCGCGCCTTCTGGCTGCTGCTGGCCGGGTTTTTCATCAACCGCGCCAGCGCGGCGCTGATCTGGCCGTTTTTAACGCTGGTGATGCGGCAGCGGTTAGAAGCGCCGCTGGCGATCATCACCTCGCTGATTTCGATTCAGGCCGTCGCCGGGTTGGTGTCCACGTCGGCCATCGGCGTGATTATGGATCGTTTTGGCCGCAAGCGCGCCATGTTGGTCGGGCTGATCGGCAGCAGCGCCGTGTTGGTCGCCATGAGCAGTGCTAAAGAACTCTGGCAGTGGGCGGTGCTGATCGCCCTCTACGGGGCGCTGGTTCCGATTTTTATGATCGGCTCCAACGCGATGGTGGCCGATCTGGTCGCCCCGGAGGAGCGGGTAAACGCCTACGCCCTGATGCGAATGGTCGCCAACCTGGGCATTGCGATCGGCCCTGCGGTGGGCGGCTTTTTGCTCACCATTTCCTACACGCTGTCGTACCATATCACGGCGGTCATCAACCTGCTGCTGGCGGGGCTGGTGCTGGTGCTGATCGCCGAAAGCCTGCCGCAGGGCGCCCCGGAAGCATCTTCGGAAAACCGGCGCAGCGGCTACGGGGTGCTGCTGCGCGACCGGACATTTATACAATTTTGCGGCGTGTTCACGCTGGTCGAACTGGCGGCGGCGCTGGTGTTTGTGCTGCTGCCGGTGTATACCAAAGAAAATTTCTCCATCCCGGAAAGCCAGTATGGCTGGCTGCTGACCATCAACGCCAGCATGGTCGTTCTGTTCCAGTTCACCATCACGCGCTTCACCAGCCGCTGCCGTCCGCTGCCGGTGCTGGCCGCCGGGGCGATGTTTTATGCCCTGGGATTGATGGTTATTGCGCTGTCCGGGGGATTTGCCGGTTTCGCGGCGGGTATTGCCGTGCTGACCATCGGCGAGTTAATAGTCGTGCCGACGGCGATGGCGCTGGTGGCGGCTCTCGCGCCAGCCGACCAGCGCGCCCGCTACATGGGCGTTTATGCCCTCACCTATACCATCGGCTCCGGCATCGGCCCGGTGATCGGCGGCCTGCTCAACGACTACATCGCGCCGGCGGCCATTTGGTACGGTGGGGCGCTGGTCGCTGCCGGGGCGGTGGTGGGCTTTTTGCTGATGGAACGCCGCTCTGCCGCCCGCGCCGCCTGGGGTAAAATCTGACCGAACCGGCTGTTGTCTCTCGGAAACCGGACGCCAGGAGAAATGAAGATGATTTTTTCTGCCCAGGCGCTCAAAACGCAGGCGCGGGCGCTGGGTTTTAACCTGGCCGGCATCACCCGCGCCGAACCCTCGCCCACGCTGGATGCCTATTTCCGCTGGATTGAGGCCGGGATGCACGGTTCGATGGCCTATATGGCGCGCCCCGACCGCCAGGCGCGCCGCCGTGACCTGACGGTCATCCTGCCGGGCGTGCGTTCGCTGGTGGTGGTCGGACTGGATTATCGCACGGCGGATTTTTCGCAGGCCGCCTTAAACGACCCGGCGCGCGGGCGCTTCGCGGCTTACGCCTGGGGGCTGGATTACCACGACATTATGACGCCGCGCCTGGAACAACTGGCGGAATGGCTGCGCGGGGCCAGCGGCTACAACATGAGGCACCGCGTTTATGTAGATACCGGCGCGATCCTCGAACGCAGCTGCGCCGGCATGGCCGGACTTGGCTTCACCGGCAAAAATACCATGCTCATCCACCCGCGCCGGGGGAGCAGTTTTTTCCTGGGGGAAATGCTGACCGATCTGGAATTCGACGCCTACGATACGCCGGGCCGCGCGACCCTGTGCGGAAACTGCTCGCGCTGCCTGGCCGCCTGCCCGACGGACGCTTTCCCCGCCCCTTACGTGCTGGACGCGCGCCGCTGCATCAGCTACCTGACCATCGAACACAAGGGCAGCATCAACCCCACGCTGCGCCCGCTGATGGGCAACTGGGTTTTCGGCTGTGATGTCTGCCAGGATATTTGCCCGTTCCAGCGGTTCGTGCCCCCGTCCGGCGAACGCGCCTTTTACCCGCCGGACGTAAACCGCGCCGCGCCACCGCTGCTGGATTTGTTGGCGTTGGACGAGACCGCCTTCCGGCAGCGGTTTTATGGCAGCCCGGTTTACCGCATCGGGCGCGAGCGGCTGGTGCGGAACGCCTGTATCGCCGCCGGGAACTGGGGACATCCCGACGCTGCGCCCGCGCTGGAACGCCTGCTCGCCGAAACCAGCCCGCTCATCCGCGAACATGCCGCCTGGGCGCTGGAGCGTATCTAAAACGTGTTTGCAGACCCCCTCACCCCAACCCCGCCCCCCCGAATTCAGGGGAGCGGGGAGCAGCGAGCGTGGTTTTTCGCCTCGCCGAATTCAGAGACAAGCAATCAACATTTACAGGCACGCTTTAAAACGCCTCGATCGCGGTTTCGGCCAGCGGCAGCAGAAGCCGCTCGATGTCGTCCCCGGTTTCTACCCGCACGATCTGGTTTCGGATGTGTACCGCCCCCGGTTCATCAAGCTGATATTTTGAAAGCTGGCCGCGCAGCTCCCGCACGACGATGGTTTCATGGCCGTCGGCGTTTGCCAGGGCGCGGCGGGCGTGTTCCAGGGCGATGGCCGCGCGTTCCGCCTGCGTCGGCGCGGGCAGTGTTTCGCCGGTTTGCAGTTCGTGTTCGATCTGGCGAAAAATCCAGGGCTGGCCCAGCGCCGCCCGTCCGATCATCACGCCGTCGCAGCCGGTCAGCGCCAGCAGCCGGGCGGCGTCGCCGGCATTGGTCACGTCACCGTTGCCGATCACCGGGATATTCACCAGCGTTTTGATCTGCCAGATGATGTCCCAATCGGCATCTCCTTGAAAACCCTGCCGGGCAAAACGCGCATGGACGGCGATGGCCTGCGCGCCGGCCTGTTCTGCCGCGCGGGCGAAAGGGATGGCCGTCGGCTGGCCCGGCTCCCACCCGCTGCGGATTTTGACCGTCACCGGCACATCTACTGCCCGCGCTACCGCCTCGACGACCAGCGCCGCCGTACACACGTCCTTCAACAGTGCCGCGCCGCTGCCTTTTTTCGCCACTTTTGGCACCCAACAGCCCATGTTGATGTCCACGATGGGCGCGCCGCAGTCGGCCACAATACGCGCCGCCAGCGCCATCGCTGCCGGGTCGCTGCCGAACAACTGAACCGCGAACGGGCGCTCGTCCGGCGTCCAATCGAACAAATGCCGGCTGCGTTTGACGCCGCTGTTTTTGAGGATTTCGCTGCTGATGAGTTCGCTGCATACCAGCCCGCAGCCGCCCAGGTCGCGGCACAGGGTTCGGAAGGCGTGGTTGGTATGCCCGGCCATCGGCGCGAGCGTTAGCGGCGGGTTGACCGAAATACCGCCGATGGAAAACGGCTGAAGTGAAGCGGGCATGGTTACTCCGGGACGCGGAGGCGCAGGCGCACCGTCCCGGTTTTTTCCTCGCCGGGCAGCAGCACGAACACGCCGGAGCCGGAAATGCCGTCCGCGTACAGATTAAACCCGTCGCTGGCGTTGCTCATCGGCTCGACCGCGAAATACGGTTTTCCATGCGGAGCATAAAGCAGTACATGCTGGAAGATGGGATCGCTGTACATCGTCACCTGAATGTTCCACTCAGGATAGGTGATTTTGACCGGCTCGCCGTCCGGGCAGGCGGTCAGCAGGGCGTCCAGTTCGTGTTCATCCAGCACCCTGGGCAGGCGAAAGTCGAGTTCCGGCTGGACGGGCGACGGCGCGGTGGTCGCCATAAAGTTTGTCAGTTTAAACTGCCGGTTGCAGGGAATTTGCACCAGCGGCGTATAATCGCCCGGTGGCCGCACAAAATAGGGATGGTGGCCGAATCCCCCCGGCATTGGGCGCTGGTCTTCGTTTTTGAGCGCCAGCCAGAAAACCAGATCACGGCGCTCCAGCCAGTAGACCACCCGCGCCGAAAAGCGGAACGGGAAGTTCATATCCGGGTAATCCAGCGAGTTCAGGCTGAGGTGAATCCGGTCGCCGCCCAGGACTTCAACCCGCCAGGCGCGGTCGCGCACGTCGCCATGCCGGGCCGTGCCGTCGTCCGGCGAGGGCCGGAGTGGGTAAGTCTCGCCGCCGAAGCGCAGTAGGGCGTCTTTAATGCGGTTGCACCAGGGCAGCATGATAAAACTGCTGCACCGGCCGGACTGGCCGTAATCTTCCTCCGGGGTGGGGCGCAGAATGTCCACCCAACCGCTGCCGCGCCGGGCGCGCGCGAAGGCAATGGACGCGCCGGTTTGCGGCAGGATGCCCACCTGCCAGAACTCATTTTCGATGCTGTGGAATTGGTTCACCATTGCGCCTCATCGGTACTGCCGCCGTGCCAACCGTCCCATAATGCCCGGCGCGAGGATATTACCCCAGATCACCAGCCGGTCAAAAAAGCGCAGCGTGACCGTTTTTTGATTCGTAGCGACCACGCGCACGATGGCCGCCGCCACCCGGTCGGCGCTCATGGTCGGCACACCCTGGCCGGTGCGTTTGCCTTCCCCCAGGCGGTTTTCGTTAAATTCCGTCGCCGTCCGCCCGACCAGAAAATCCGTCACCCGGATGTGGTCAGCTTCCAGTTCCAGCCGCAGCGAACGCGCCAGGCTGGATACAAAGGCTTTGCTGGCGGCATAAACCGCCGCGTAGGGCGAAACCAGGTTGTGGGAAACCGACGAAATGATGATGATATGCCCGCCGCCGGTCTGCCGCATGGCGGGGACTGCCGCCCGGACGGCGTGCAGCACGCCGTTGATGTTGGTTTGCAGCAGCGTTTCCAGGTCGTCCCAATCGGCTTCCACAACGCTGCCGCGATGGCCGAGTCCCGCATTGGCGACCAGCACATCCAGCCGCCCGAAACGCGCCACCGTCTGCCGCACCGCTTCCTGCATGGCGGCGGTGTCGCGCACATCGGCGGCTACCGGCAGAAGATCGCCGTGCGGCGGCGGCAGGGCCTTCACGGCCTGTTCGAGTGCGGCCAGCCGTTCGGCGCGGCGGGCGACGGCGGCCACGTGCACGCCTTGCCGCGCAAAAGCCAGCGCCGCCGCATAACCGATTCCGCTCGATGCGCCGGTGATGAAGGCAACACGCTTGTTCACTGCGCCTGCCTGATTTCCATTGTCGCCCGCAGGACTTCGTGTGGGTTCTGCGCGCGGATGTAATTTTTAGTATGGCGGTTGAATAGGTAGACCCACACACCGAAACAAATAAACAGAATCAGCTCCAGCGCCACGAAGTTGATGATATTAAGGCCGTAGTAAGCGATAAAGGCCGCCACACACACCGCGCCCGCGATACGCGATGTCCTGATAAACGAGGCGGGGTAAATGGCCGGCGCGAAACGGTCTAAGGCCAGCATGGCGATGATAAACAGCAGCGCCATCGAGTGCGCGAAAAGATTATGCACGAAGGTGCTTAGGTCAGAAATCGCGGTGGGGAACAGGCCGATGCCCACAATGCCCAGACAGATGAGCGTTAAACCCACCCGGATAAAACGAAAGCTGTTCAGCGGGATGCGTCCCATCTGGTTTAACACCTGTAGATCGTCAATCAGATCGCGGGAAAAGGTCAACGCGATCAGGCCGGTCATAATAATGGTCAGATTGAAGATGATGCTTGAACCGGGGTCGTAGCCCAGGAAACTGATCGATTCGCGCCACCATTCGTCATCCTGCGCCACCAGAAAGCTGATGAAAATACCCCCTACCGCCACCACGCCGACCAGCGCCAGCAGGTTCTGCTTGCCCAGGCCGGTGATGTAATAGGCGACGGCAAAACCAAGCGCGCCGCTGTAGGCCGCGCAGATGACTGCCGCCATGATATAGGTGACGCGCGCATTGGTGAAGGCGCTGCCAATCAAACCAAAAGCCGCGCCGCAGACCACCGCGCTGATCGCCATTACCGCGAACGATACCGCCAGCCGGCCAATCCAGTCCTGCCGCCCGCGTTCAAGCGTTTTTTCAACATCGGTCAGATCATCGCGCAGGTGGCTGTACAGCCGGTAGGCGATCACACACACCGGGAACGCAGTCAGGATGGTGAGCAGGAAACAGACCGCTCCAATAGAGAGTTCCTCCATCTGTGGCGCGGCGAACAGCGCGACCGTCTCCATGCCGCTGAACAGGAACAGCGGCACGATCAACCCGACCAGCGCCGCCGGCGGCGCGGCCAGCCTCGCATAACGCAGGCACGCCGACCGAAATGGGGATGGCGACACAGCGTCCATCGTTCCTCGCATTAAAGCCGATTGACCATAACCCGTATTTTACGGGGAAATGGCCGGTTTGCGCCGTTTGAAGACGCAGAAGTAAACGTTGCTCCAGCCCGAATCGCCAAACAGGATGTCCCCTTTACGTCCCACCCGGCGCACCGGCTCCATGCTGACCAGCTCCCAACCCTGCGCGCCCAGGTCATCAAGCTGGCGTGTCATGGCTTCCGGCGCGTAACGCGGCACGCGCTTGAGGTTCGGCCAGCGCCGCTTGATCTGTTCCTGAACGTCCTTTTTTCCCGCGTCGGCCCGGATGATGGTGGTCAGATATTCCCACTGTTCCATGTATGCTGCCCCCTGTTGGCTAGAGCCGTTATTTATTGTGCGTTGCCAGCAGTTGTTCGATGAACAACGGCGCGGTTTCCACTTCAATTGATACGCTGCCCGGACGCAGATGATAAAACTGAAATTCAGCCCCAATGACCTGTCCGGCTTCATTCCTGATTAAATGAAACTCGCCGGGTGTATCCTCTTCGATGGGCGAGAGATAAGCCATTGTCTGCGGGTCATCAAACCATACGATGAGCGAATTATCGTTTGGGTCGAAGAGAACCTTCACCTTTTCCATACAGTTTTCCCTTTCGTCGGTTTGGCTAAGCCGTATTTCATCAGGTGTGGTTAAGGCTCGTTTCACATCTTCAACGCGGCCTTCCATGACGGGATGTCCCACGAGAATCTTATCCTGCCCGTAGGACTGATAACAGTGTACCCGAAAACCAAGCGGCGTCATCACCTCAAATAGAATTGGCGGCTCACTCATACAGGCTAACCATCTTCTGGCTACAGCATTTCCCCAATACCTAAGATAGCACTCAATAACCGGCGGCGCAGCCATCTGCCG
>QUBZ01000125.1 GCA_014338005.1 Chloroflexota bacterium
GTTTTGGGGTATCCTGGTTGTTGTTCATGGTCGTGTCCTTTCCTCGTTCCTCTATTCTCTACCTGACACGCCATTTACACCATTTATTTTACAGACTCACTTGTAAACTATTGTGTTATTGTGTACTGATTGTGTGCTGATGGGAGTATTCGATGCAGCAGCCGCCGCGCAAATTGCAGCTTGAAATTCCGGCCAACCTGAACGGCGTTTATGCCAATGCCGTTATCGTTTCGCATACCTACGGCGAAATCGTCCTGGACTTTATCCAGATCGCGCCCAACGACCCGCGCGCCCGCGTGCAGGCGCGGGTGATGATGACCCCCGCCAATGCCAAACTTTTTTTGCAGGCGTTGGGGACGAACCTGGAACGTTTCGAGGCCACGCACGGCGAGATCAAACTGCCGCCGCAACCGGCTTCGCTGGCCGACCAGCTTTTTGGTGGCATCAAACCCGATGAAGGCAAAAACGAGGGGGACGATGGACGACCTCAATAATATCGCCGAGGCTATCCGCGCCGCCCTTGTGACCAAAAACGCCGCCCGCGATACGGCTGTCGCCCGTTCCCGCGAGGTGATTCGCCACTGCGCCGAGGCCATTCGCGCCGTCCATCGCCGTGAATGGGCGGCTGCCGAGGCCAAACTCGCCAGCGCCCGCGCGGCTGCCGACGAGATGCGCGCCGGCATTGACGGCCACCCTGACCTGTACCATACCGGCTATACTCAGGACGCGCTCAAAGAAGTGGTGGAGGCCTTCGCTACCAACGCCATCGTCCGGGGACAGCCGCTGCCCACGCCGGAGGCGCTGGCCGTCGAACCGGCTGCTTATCTCAACGGCCTGGCCGAGGCGGCCACCGAACTGCGGCGCTTCATCCTGGATATTCTGCGCCGCGAGGACGGCGACACCGCCGAAGCCGAACGCCTGCTGGAATGGATGGACGACATCTACGACCAGTTGGTGACGTTCGATTTCCCGGACGCCATCACCGGCGGCCTGCGCCGCCAGACCGACGTGGTGCGCGGCGTGCTGGAACGCACGCGCGGTGACCTGACCACCACCGTCCAGCAGCAGAGGCTTCAGGCGGCACTCCGGCGGGCAGAAAACCAGGCCAGGAATCCTTGAAGCAAAAACGCAGGGAAACAGGATTTTGTGCTTTTGCGTTGAATCCTTTTGAAGGAGCGTGATCTTGAAGAAAGCATTGATTGTATCCGGCGGGTGGGAAGGCCATCACCCGCATGAAGTCGCGGACATCTTGGCCGGCCAGCTGCGCCAGCACGACTTTGACGTGACCTGCGCCGACACGCTGGAGGCCTATAAATCGCTGCCGCTGCCGGAGTTTGACCTGATTGTACCGAACTGGACAATGGGCGAAATTGAGCGCGACCAGCTTCAGCCCCTGCTGGACGCGGTGCGCGGCGGCGTGGGGTTGGCCGGGCTGCACGGCGGCATGAACGACGCCTTCCGCAGCGAACCGGATTACCAGTTTATGACCGGCGGCCAGTGGGTAGCACACCCCGGCAATGATGGCGTGGCCTACATGGTGTACATTGATGGCGCGCCCAGCCCGATCACCGAGGGCCTGACCGATTTTCAGGTTGTCAGCGAACAGTATTACCTGCACGTTGACCCCGCGATCACGACGCTGGCGACGACGCGCTTTGGCGAGGTGGTCATGCCGGTGGTATATACCAAGAGGTGGGGAGAAGGGCGTGTGTTTTATTGCAGCCTGGGACACAAGCCGGACATCGTGCAAATGCCGCAGACACTAACGCTGATGACGCGCGGCATGTTGTGGGCCGCAAAGAGCCTGTAACGCAGACGATTTGTTTTCTGTGCCTCTGTGGTATGTTTTTGAGGGGTCTATAGTGCGGAATGCAGCGATTTTGATTTTTGATGATGTGGAAGTGCTGGACTTCTGCGGCCCGTTCGAGGTGTTCAGCGTGACCGGCCAGCGCGTCCAGGGCGAAGCGCCGTTCCGGGTGTACACCGTCGCGGAACAGGCAAGGCCGGTATTGGCGCGCAACGGTTTGAGCGTCAACCCGGCTTATACCCTGCACGACTGCCCGCCGCCGGATATTCTGCTGATCCCCGGTGGACGCGGCACGCGCCCCCTGATGGACAATACCGCTTTGCTGGACTGGATTCGCGCCCAATCGGAACGGGTCGAACTGCTGCTGTCGGTCTGCACCGGGGCGCTGCTGCTGGGCAAAGCCGGTCTGCTGGATGGGCTGGAAGCCACCACCCACCATTCGGCGGTGGAGGAACTGCGCGCCGCTGCGCCAAATACTATCCTCTGCCCGGAAAAACGCTGGGTGGATAACGGCAAAATTGTGCTGTCCGCCGGGGTTTCCGCCGGCATTGATATGGCGCTGTACGTGGTAGCGCGGCTGCTCGGCGCTGAGATGGCTGCCGAAACTGCCCACTACATCCAGTACGATTACTGGCGCTGACGGCTCGCCGCTGCGTGGATAAAAATGCCGGGCGCGCGCATTTTCCCTCTCGCGCACTCGTATATGGTGTAGGGGAGGGTTTAGAAACCCACCCCTACTGTATACACAGACGAAAGCAGCTTACCTGATGCCCGGCGTTCAGCGTCCCGGTTGGCTGACCCCAAAATTTGCCCCCACCAGCACCAGATCGCTGATGTTCACCTGGCCGTCGCCGTTCAGGTCGGCATTGGCCGGCGCGGGCGGCGCATCCAGGTCGAAGTTCGCGCCGATGAACCCGGCATCCAGCAGGTCAATTATACCGCTGTCGTCGGTATCGCCCGCCAGCAGCAGCAGCCGGCCCATGTCCACCGGCTGTTCGGCAGTCGTCACTTCCTGGACGGCGGCCAGATGCAGCGGCGCGTCGGCGCGCAGCGTGTAAGACCCGGCGGGCAGGCCTTCAAAGCGGTAGCTGCCGTCCGCGCCGGTGATAACCTGGGCGACTGCCGCGCCCTGCGCCAGCAGTTCGACCACGATGCCTGCGTTATCCGGGCGGTTCTGGTAGGCCGCGCTGCCGGAGATCGTACCGGACGGCGCGGGCGGCTGGGTGGGTGTGGGCAGCGGCGGGACTTCGGTCGGTGTAGGCTGCGGTTCCGGCGTGGGGGCGGTGTACGCGCCGTTGATGACCTCCAGCGGCAGCAGCCGTCCCGCCGGGTCGGCAGCCAGCGCCGAGCAGACTACGGCGCTGTTCCCGGCGCTGAGAACGCGGTAGGCCAGGGTGAAGGCCAGCGCATCGCCGGTGATCGGCGGCGCGGGTCGTTTGCGACCGGCACCCACCAGCCATTTACCGGTGGCGGCGTCAAAGCCCTTGTCCACAAAAAAGCTGTTGCCCTGGTTAAAACCTTCGCCATCGGCGCGCCCCATGCCGGCCAGCACCGCCGGGTCTACCTGGCAGTCCACCTGCAAGCCGTACAGGTTTTCCACCCGGTACAGCCGGAAATCCACTCGAACGGCATTACCATCGGCGGGCTGCGCGTCCACCACCAGCGTTGGGCCGGTGGGCGCAGGCGGCGGCGTGAGCGTCGGGGGAATCGGCGTGGGGGCAGGAGTCGGGTCGGCGGGCTGCGCCAGCCGTTCCGCCAGCGCATGATAGGCCGGTTTGGGCCGGTAGTTTTCGTCGTAGATTAACGCCGCGTCTGGCCTGCCGGTGAACCAGGGAATCCACGAGTATTTGTCGGTAAAACCCCAGGTGTTCAGGCCGTCGCAGTTGGGCGCGGCCAGGCAAACGTCCAGCATCTCACGGTAGACCTGCGCCTGCGCGGCCAGCTTGTCGGCCATTTCCCCGCCGACATCCTGGGTTCGCACATCCATCTCGGTGATCTGCACCCGCAGCCCCAGGGCGGCGTAACGCGCCATGTTGGCGGCCACGTCCTGCGGGTTGGGCCGCCACGCCAGCGAGGTATGAAGCTGGAAGCCCACACCATGAACCGGCACGCCGCGCTCCAGCAGCCCTTTGACCAGGCTGTACACCGCGTCGGATTTTCCGCCCAGGCCCTCGTTGCTGTAGTCGTTGTAATACAGCAGAGCGTTGGGGTCGGCTTCGTGCGCGGCCTGGAAGGCCAGATCAATATATTCCGGCCCGATGCGCTGAAGCCAGATGGTTTGCCGCAGGCCGCCGTTCCAGTCGTCCACCGCTTCGTTCAGCACGTCCCATTCGGCGATGCGCCCGCGATAGCGCCCGGCCACCGCCGCGATATGCTCGCGCAGGATGGCGATGCTGTCCTCGCGGGAAAAAGTGCCGTATTTGAACCAGTCGGGGAGCTGTTCGTGCCACACCAGCGTATGGCCGCGCACCTTCATGCCGTTGGCGGCGGCGTAATCTACCAGAAAATCCGCCTCGGCGAAGTTGTACTGGCCGCGCCCGCTGCTGAGCGAGCCGAATTTGAGCGCGTTTTCCGGGATAAGGGTGTTAAATTCGCGCGCGAAGGTCTGGGCATACACCGGCTCAGTTTGCAGGTAGCGGGGTTCAACTGCCGCCCCCAGGTTGATGACCGCCATCTGGCGCAGCGGCGGAAGCTGCGCGTCTGCCGGGCGGTGCGCCGCCAGCGCCGTAAGCATCAGGATTAAAGCCACAATAATTCGCTGTTTCATGACGACCCTTTCAATAAATTCCATTGTATTGCCGTATCATTGAGCGTCAAGCCTGTATCAATGCTATATTTACGTTTTTCAGAAATCAAGCCGCGCGCTAGGCGATAAGTCCCAGGCGCGGGCAGAAGTGAGAGTTAAGTACCAGCGAACAGTTTGGGGTCAGGATGAAAGATCAAACGGGAATACAACGGGACACGTGCGCGGATAAACAAAGTCCCCGGTAACGCTGCAAACGCAGCGCAGCGTTCGGGGACAGGTGGCCGAGTTGTGGGGGATGGGGGGGAAATTATTCGCAGGCGGGCAGTTCGTCCAGGCTGACCAGCCACAGGCCGCCGCCGATGCCGTCCGCCGCCAGGGCGACATGCCGGTTATCCGGCGACAGCCACCAGCGCCCGCGCGCATCGCCGGTCAGCCGGAGCGGCAGCGGGGACAGATCATGCAGCTGGCGGCTTTGCAGGTTAAAACAGGCCAGCCGCGCCTGGCCTTCCACCGGCAGCGCGGCGTAGATCACGGTCGTGCCGTCCTCATCCTGGCGGAACAGCGGGCCGGGCCAGTTATTACCGGGTGGTTCGGCCTCGAACAGCAGATCAAGGCCGTCGTAGGCCGCGCGTTTGAGGTAATAGCCGGTCACGCCGCCCACTTCGGCGGCCAGCACGATGCGCGCCCCATCGGGACTCGCGCCAGGCGTGATGAGCGACGGGTCGGCATTTTCCGGCGCTTCGCTGAGGGTCTGGCCGTTAACATCCGCCGTGAAGTACAGCACCGGGTCGCCATACGCGCCGTAATAATAGGCCAGGAAACGCCCATCCCGCAGCCAGTAGATTCCCTGGAGGGTGCGGTTCGCCAGACCATCGAACAGCACTCGTTTGAACGAACCGTCCGGCTCGGCGGTGACGACCGTATTCAGTTCGCCCTGGTAGACCATACGCCGCCCGCCAGGATCGAAGGTCAGAAACGAGCGGTTGAGCAGCAGCGGCTCGGTCAGCCCGATCTGCCGCAGCATGGCAGGGTTGGCGACTGCTTCAGCCCTGGGGTGTAAAACGGCTTCTTCGCCGTCCCGGTCGAGGTTATATTCGTACCAGTCCCAGGCGGCGAACAGATCGCGCCAGCAGCCCACGCCGTAACGCAGGTTGGCGGCGTCTATCCACTCCACGCTCACCACTTCCCGCCGCGTGACCGGCATGATGCCGGGAATAACCGCCGGTTCGTCCGGCTGCGGCGCGGTTGTTTCGGCCTGGGGCAGAACATCTACACGGAAAATGGCGTCCGCGCCGCCTTCGTACAGTTCCAGCGCCGTCGCAAACGGCTGCGACGCGCCCGGCTGGAGCGCAAAATCCGGCAGCAGGCCGGCCAGGCAGGCATTAACCGGGTAGCCAAAACCCTCGCCGATCAGGTTATCGGCGGCATCATACACTTCGGCCAGCAGGGTGATGCCGGTGTAGGCGTCCTCGCCCCGGTTAACGAGCAGCCCTTCGGCATACCACACTTCCTGTCCGTAAATGTCCAGTTCCGGCAGGATTTCGACCGCTTCCACTGCCAGACCGCCATCCTGCGCGGCGGCGCTTCCGGCGGTTATCAGCGCGCAGATCACCAACAGTAAACCTCGGCGCATGGCGATTCCTTTCACAATCCCGCGCCGATTGTAGCAAAACTTATCGCGCAGGCACAAAAGAAAGGCAGGGCGATCTAGCGCCCGTAAATATGCCGCAGCGCCGACTCGACGGTTGGGTACTGGAAGGTGAACCCGGCCTCTAACAGGCGTTTGGGGGCCACGTGCCGGCCTTCCAGCAGCAGTTGGGCGACCTCGCCGAAAGCCAGCCGGAAGGCGAAACCCGGCGCCGGCACGAATGAAGGCCGGCCCAGCACCTTGCCCAGCGCCCGTCCGAACTGCGCGTTGGTCACGGCTTCCGGTGCCGCCAGGTTGTAAACGCCGCCGGTTTGCGGATTTTCGATCATAAAACGGATGGCGCTCACTACGTCATCCATCGCCACCCAGGGCAGCGGCTGCCTGCCGCCGCCGATTGGGCCGCCGGCGAACAGTTTAAACGGCAGCGCCAGCCGGGGCAGCACGCCGCCTTTATCGCTCAGGACGATGGCGGTACGCAGGACGCAGCGCCGCACACCCATTTTTTCCACCGGCGCGGTAGACGCTTCCCATTCCTGCACCACTTTGCCCAGGAACGAATCGGCGGCGGGTGAGTCTTCGGTCATGGTCTGCCGGTCATCAACCGGATAATAATCCACGCCGGACATCTGGATGACCACGCCCGGTTTGATGGCCGCCGCTTCGACCGCCTCCACGACGGCGCGCCCGGCGTTCTGACGGCTTTCCAGGATGCGTTTTTTGCGTTCGTCCGTCCAGCGTTCCGGCAAAAAGGTACTGCCGGCGATGTTCTCCCCGGCCAGATTGACGATCGCGCCCGCGCCGTCGGCCAGGTGTCCCCAACCGCTGGCCGAGCGCGCATCCCAGCCCTCCACGTGCGCGCCCGCCGGCAGCCCTTCCGCCGCTTTGGGGCTGCGGCTTAACAGGATCACTTCATGCCCGCGTTTTATAAAATCGGCGGCCAGCGCCGCGCCGATCAGACCCGTTCCGCCCGTGATGATGACTCGCATACGATTACCCTTCGCCCCGCTGTCCATATCTTGTATAGGTATTGTAAATCTGCAACCTGGAGAGAGTCAATTGAAATTCATGAGGTGTTTAAGTAGGCATGGTCTTATGAGGTAGAATTTTGGTTTGTATAATGTTTCACAAGAGTTACCTCTGGATTGTGTTTGGCAAGGCCGATGGATTTCGAACCAACTGCGTTTCATCAAGGAGATGAATCATGTCAATCACTGTAGAACTCGTCAGAGGAAATCGGGTCGTCCTGCAAACCTACAGCGACCCGGTGGACACGGCTCAAATACACGAGTTAAAAACAGGATGCAGCAGGACATTCTGCCAGCTGCCACAGGTAAAATCCACATTATCGCGGACCTACGGCAGGTGCAGAATCTCCCCAATATGATCCTCAGCAGCGGCGCACGTATGCTCAATGCGGCGCACCCGAATACCGGCACAATCGTTTTTATCACGCAGAATGCTTTTGTCGGCAGCATGGCGAGAGTTTTCAGCCGTATCGCAGCGCAGCACACTTTTAAAATGGCGCGATCGCTGGATGAGGCGCTCGAAATCATTGACAGCATCCTGGTCAAAGAGACTTAGATAATCCTCCCAGGACGGCAGGATTTAAGGTCTGTTGATTGTGACTGTCCCCAACGTCAGGTAATCGCCGCCGACCACCGGCAGCCGCGCCGAGGGGTTGTCCAGGTCATACAGGCCGATGATTAACGTGTAGTCCCCCGGCGGCAAATCCGGCGGCAGCAGCAGGCCGTGATGGTCGGTGATGGTTGTTCCGGGCGGCCAGTTTATCGTCAGCGCCGAGCCGCCGCCCGGTTCGCTGTCGCGCTGCGCCGCCAGCACGCCGTTTTTGTCAAGAAGCTGCACGAAAACTTTGTAACGCCGGTCGAGCGGCGCGGCGGTCTGCCAGTCCAGCCGCACTTGCAGCACGTCCCCCGGCTGCGCTGTGCCGCCGAGGGCGTAAGCCTCCAGCGTGATGAACTCGCCAAAACGCGCGCCTGAGGGCGTAGGTTCCGGCAGACCGGCGGGCATGACGTAACGCGCCAGCCGCACGTCGCCGTACCAGACATTTTCACCGGCCTCGAAGGCTTCGGCATCCAGCGTGGATTCGACCACGCGGTTCGGGTCGCGTTCGGCTTCGCCCCAGAAGACGGCGAAAATGCGCTGCGAATCCGCAATGATGCGGCGCACTTCGGCCCGTGTCGCGGCGTCGTCCCCACCCAGGCCGCGCGGCAGGGGGTAAACCGGCGTTTCGCCCCGGTAGTAGTAGCGGAACACTTCTTCCTGGTTGGGCGCGTCCAGGATAATAGCATCGCCGGGGCGCGCGTCGGCTTCGACCAGCGCGGCCAGCGCCCGGTAGTCGGCGCGTTGGAAGGCCGAGTCGTCGTAAAGCGGCGCGAGGCCGCGCCCTACATCCACCAGTATCACACCCAGGCTGGCCGCCACCGCCGCCGACAGCAGCATGGACGGGCGCGCCCCAACGCGCGCCGCCCACCACATTACACCCGCCGCCCGGCCCATCCACAGCGCAAAGGCGATCTGCGCCGGGAGCAGGAACTTGAGATTGGCCTCGCGGAATAGACCCAGCACCAGGAACAATCCGACCACCACCACCAGCGTTATGACCGGGAACAGAATCCGCCCCCAGCGTGGTCGCGCTGCGCCGAACGGCACCAGGCTGACGGCCAGAAAGATCGGCACGTAGGGCAGCGTGGCCGGGCCGGTCGCCTCGAAGGTGATGCCGTAAGCCAGCCAGCCCAGAATGGTTTGCAGCGCCGCGCCGGTTTCGGTCGCTTCGCCGGTGCTGGGCCAGCCTGTGACCTGCGCCCAGGCGGTCGGCAGCCAGGGCAGAAAAAGCGCCAGGGCGAGCAGATTGGCGAGGATGAAGGCGGTCAGCAAGTTTCCAGTTGCCGGTTGCCGGTTGCCGGTATCAGAAGGCGGTTTTGAAGTACCCAGTCGCGCAGACATCTCTCCCTCGCCCTGGGGGGGACGGGGGGTGAGGGCAGCATTCGCCAACCACATCAGCACGATCATACCCTGGGCGGCCATCACGAACGGATAGGCGTAGTGTGTGTACAGCCCGGCGGCGTTCACCAGCGCCAGGGGAAGAATAGTGCTGAGGATGGAGTACCGGGTTTTTAAGACTAAAGACTGGCGTCTAAAGACTAAGGACTGCTGCGAAAGCAGCCTCGCCAGCGCCCACAGCCCTGCCGCCGACAACAGCGCCAACAGCGCGTACATGCGCGCTTCCTGGGCATAATAGACCTGGAAGGTGTTCAGCGTCACGAACAACGCCGCGACCAGCCCCGCAAAGACGCCGAACAGCCGCCGCCCCAGTGCATAAGTGAAGGCGACGGTTAACACCCCGGCCAGCGCCGACAGCGCCCGCAGCGCAAATTCGCCGTCACCGGTTAGCTGCCGCCAGATCGCCAGCAGCCAGTAGTAGCCCGGCGGGTGAATGTCCCGCGCGGCATTGGCGGCGATGTCCGCCAGCGAGCGCGTGGCCTGCACGTAGGCGCTGCCCTCGTCGTTCCATAACGACTGCGTTTCGAGATTGTGAAAGCGCAGGTAGGCGGCGAACAAGATAACCGCCAGGACGAGAACCGTTATCAGTTTCCGGTTCACAGTTTCCGGTATGATTCTGGCAGCTGGCAGCTGGTAACTGGCAGCTGCAGCTTTGGACTGACGGCTGGCGACCGGCGGGTGTTTCCCCCTCTGTGCCTTTGTGCTGTTGTGTCTCTGCGTTACGCTTTTTTTTGCCCGCTTCGTCATTTTCGCCGCTCCCGCAGCGCCGAGAAGATTACGAATAACAACATGCCGATCAGCACCGCCGCGCCCCCGGCCAGCGGCGCGATATTCTGGTAAGTGCGGTCGGCGACGATGATGGCGTCCAGCAGGAACGGCTCATCCACTACCGGCGTGATGCGGAAAGTGTGCCGCGTTGGGGTGAGCGCGCTGCACAGGATCGTTTCGTGCCAGTCGCCTTCGCCAAAAGGCCGCGTACAGTGGCCGCCGATGGCCGCGTTCTGGCCGTCTATTTCCACGTTCAGCACCTCGCCCGCGCCGCGCCAGCGTAAAATCACCAGCGTGCCTTCCGCTGTAAAACGCGCTTCCCGCGTTTCCAACGCCGTGCCGAACTGCGCGTTTGGCGCGGCCAGCAGCCGGCCATCGGCCTGCACGCGCCAGCTTTCGCCCTGGTGAACGCCCGGATACAGCACCGGCGTTTGCGATGTGATGTACGTTTTCATGCTGTCGTAGACCGGCAGCGGCGTGAAGTCCGGCTCGGCCATGCGGAAGTAATAATGCGCCTGGTTTTTGCGGCTGTCGTCCTCGTGTTTAAAAAACCAGTAAAAAATGACGCCTACCCAGGGCCATTCTTCCTGTGCGCGCCGGTAGGCCAGCGGCATATACCGCGCCGCCTGCTCCTCGGTCACGATGCCGAAGTTGCCGTACTGCACCTGCACGATGTTCGGGTCTTCCGGCTGGGCGTTCCAGGCGGCTTCGCTCAACCAGATCGGTTTGTGCGCGTCGCCGTTGGCGGCCATGATGTCGCGGATGTACAGGTGGCGCGCGTAGGTCAGCGTCATGGGGCGCAGGCGGCGGTCGGTCGGGCCGCTGTAAAAACCGTAACCCTGCGCCGACATCACATCAAAACATGCGCCCGCCCCGGCGTCGTACATACGCTGCAAAAAGATGAAGTCGTTCAGGTTTTCTGCCGCCAGCGATACCGTCGGTGACAGCGGCCCGCTGACGACCACGATGGTCGGGTCAACCGTTTTGAGCGCGTTATACGTCCGGCACAGCAGGTCGGTATAGGCTTCCGGGCTGACCGGCTGATTGCCCCATTCGGGGTAGATGTTCGGCTCGTTCCAGATTTGGTAGTAATGCAGGCGGCCTTTGTAGCGTTCGGCCACTGCGACGGCGTAATTCACGAAGTCCTGTAAATCATCAGGCGGCGCGGATGAGCCGATGTCCGGGTTCTGGACGTGCGTCCAGGCCGGGGGATTATCCAGCCGCGCCAGGATATTCAGGCCGTAGTTTTCGGCCAGCGCCACGATGTTATCGTATTTATCCCATGCGCTGATGATGCCAACCGCATCCACATTGCGGCGGTCTTCAAAATCCCCGCGCCCGTGAATTTCGATGTCCTCCCAGGGGAACTGCTGGCGAATCCACTTAAAGCCGGCCTCGGCGATCATCTGCGCCTGGCGTTCGCGTTTGGCCGGTTCGACCTCATTCTGCAAAAAGGTGTTGATGCCGTAGGGACTGGTATCCATATGCTGAATCGGCACGTCCGGCGCGGTGTCCGGCTGCGGGCGGATGAAATTGCCCAGATATTCGACCAGGCCGCGAACCTGCGCCAGCGCGGTTTCCTCGCCGGTCAGCCACCATAGCGTATTCCAGACCGGCCCCTGGCCGCGCCAGCCCAACGCCAGCGCCGCCGCCAGCACGATCAAGCCGGCCAGCCCGCCGATAAGCCGCCGTCGTTTAAAAAAGTGAGCGCGTTTGTTGGTCATGGGGGGGAATTATAGCAGGGCGAGAAGCGTTTCAGAAAAGCGGCCAAATGGCCGCAGCAGGCCGGATGGTGGTTTACCCGGCGTTTGAAGCGTGTTATACTCGATGAAAGAACAGGTGAGGAGGTTGAAGCGAGATGGACACCAACGGGACAACCGATAAAGCTCAGGACGCTGCCCAGGAGATCGCCCGCGATCTGCGTGAACTCCAGCGCGAACTCCGCAGCCGTGCCAATGATATGCGGAAGGAAGTGGTCAAACAGCTTTATGCCGGTGCCGAGACCCTCCGCCGTGAAGCCACCGAAGCCAAAGTGAGCGGCGAGGCCAAACACAGCGCCGACGAACTGGCGCGCGGCCTGGAAAAAGCCGCTGCCTACCTAAACAGCCGCTCGGTCGAAGACATGGGTGAGGAAGCCGTGCGCGTGGTGCGGAAGAACCCTATGCGGGCGGTGATTGTCGCCTTTGTGGTCGGCCTGCTGATGGGTATGATGATGCGGAGCGGGGATAAATAAATAACGGCGCGTTCGACAGGGTAAGCTGCGAGAGTTGAAGCCGTCGGTCTGTTCGGCGGCTGCTTATCTGCATCTCAATTCGCTTTTGTGCGTCAAACAAGGGGCTTAAGCCCCTTGTCTGGAGTTTGGCAGATTAAAGGAAGTCGTTGTGAGAAAACAGCGACTTTTTTGTTGCGGGGATAAGGAAAAGGAGGCAGAAGGTAGTTCAGGAACG
>QUBZ01000126.1 GCA_014338005.1 Chloroflexota bacterium
CACCGCTTCCAGCGCGCCGGGGCAGGGCTGCACCGGAAAATCGCCGACAATCTGCGCCATATGGCGGGCGGCTGCTTGTTCGTAGGCCGGCATCTGCTGGCCGATGCGCGCCTCGTTGTAACCGTGCGCGGCCAGCAGTTCGCACAAGGTCTGCCAGTCGGTTTTGCCGCCGAAGTGATGCCCGTTGATGTCGCCGCTGGTGCCGAACACCTCCAGCATGGCGCGGCGGGTGGCCTCCCGCCCCACGCCTTTCGGCAGCAGCAGCGTGCCGTCAATGTCGAACAGGATGAGCCGCATCAGCCGATCCGTTTCGCCATATAAATATCCGGCTTGCCGCGCCCGTTGGCGTCCGGCATCACGCCGATGATGGTATAACCGAGCTTCTGGTAGAACTCATACGGGTGGCCTTTAAGGTTGCGGATATTCTGAATTTTGTCCCACAGGTCGGTGTACAGGTCAGCATCCGCCAGCGTGGTCATGCCGTCCACGTCGTCCGTCCCCAATTGTAGAGTCAGGCCGCCGCGCTCCAGCACGCGCGCTTCCAGATCGGCCACCAGCGCCCGCCCGATGCCCCGCCGCTGCAAATCGGGGCGCACCACCATCGGGTGCAGTTCCCACACGTTGCCGTCGTACTCCGGCAGGCCGCCGATCCAGCCCACTACCGCCCCGCTCTCATCGAAGGCCGCGCGGCAGATATGTGCCGGGTCGAGCAGCATATGCACTTCTTCCAGCGCAGAGTCCATATCCGGCCAGCTTTCCGGCCAGTGTTCACGGAATCCGGCCACCAGCAGTTCCGCTGCCTGGTAGACGGCGGTTTGATCGTCCGGCGAAAGATCGGCAATCCGCAGGTTCACAGTTTAACCCCTGCGTTTGTGCTGCAAAAACCACTCGTACAGTTCCGGGTTGGCGTAGGTTTCCGTCCACGAGTCGTGGTCGGCCTCCGGGTAAATGGTCAGCCGGACATCGCCGCCGCAGGCCTTCAGCGCCCGCACCATCCGGCGCGACTCCATCGGGCGCACGATGCGGTCTTTCGCGCCGTGAAAAGCCCACACCGGCACATCCTTCAGCGCGCAGGCCGCGTTTGGGTCGCCGCCGCCGCAGATGGGAACGACTGCCGCAAACCGCTCTGGCCGCGCCAACGCCAGAAACCACGACCCGAAGCCGCCCATGCTCAGGCCGGTCAGGTACACGCGGTCAGGGTCAATACGCAGGTTTTCCAGCGCCTCATCCAACAGCGCATTGAGCGCGTCCAGTTCATGCGCCCAGTACGTGCCGAGCGGACACTGCGGCGCGATCACGACGAAGGGCGACAGCAGCGCCGGTTGTTCCTCCGCCAGCCGCGCCAAGCCGTGTTTTTTAACCAGCTCAAGATCGTCGCCGCGTTCGCCCATGCCGTGCAGGAACAGGATTAACGGCCACCGCCGCGCCGGGTCGTCGTCGTAACCGGGCGGCAGAAACAGCCAGTAATTCAGGCTCACCGTTTTAACAATCTGGCGCTCAAAAGACTGCGACTGTAAGCTCATTTTTTATTCCTTTGTTGATGTTGATTGAAGCGGCAGCCAGAACCCAAACCGGCTGCCCTCGCCTTCCCGGCTCTCGACCCACACTTCGCCCTGATGCCGCTCGATGGCCGTTTTGACCAGGTTCAGCCCCAGGCCGCTGCCTTCGACCTGTTCCGTACCCGGCTGTCTGGCGCGGTAAAAAGCCTCGAAGATATGCGGCAGGTGTTCCTGGCCGAAGCCGACCCCGTTATCCTCCACCACGAAGTGAAAACGTCCGGCCTCGACATGGGCGCGGACGGCGATATGCCCGCCATCCGGCGTATATTTTATCGCGTTGCCGATCAGATTTTCCATCGCTTCCTGAATGAGCAGCGGGTCAGCCGTCAGCGACTCCATGCCGGCCTGCACGTCGGCCTCAAGCTGCTGGTTTTTTTGCGCCGCCGGCCATGCCATATTCTCAACTGCCAGCCGCGCCAGTCCAGCCGGGTCAACTTGCTCGTGCAGTTCAAGCGGGGACAATCGTATCTGATCTATCCGCAGGATGGCATCCAGCAGATTCAACATGCGCCCGGTGAACCGGCGAATCACGTCCAGATACTCCGTCACACGCGGCGGGGCATCCGGCAGTTCGGCGGCGATCAGGTCGCAGTAGTTCATCACCAGCGCCAGCGGCGCGCGCAGATCATGAGACGCCAGCCGCAGCATCTCGTCTCGAAAACGCCCCCGGTCGAGCAAATCGGTGATGTCGTGCAGCAAAACCACGCTGCCGCCATCCCAGGCCGACGCGATAACCGCCAGGTCGCGCTTGCGCCGCGCCGAATGCAGTTGGGCCGTCCAGACGGAACGCTGATGGTACAGGTCGTCCAGGCAGTCCTGCAAGGGCGCAAAAACCCCGTCCAGCGCGGCCAGGCGCTCCAGGCTCCAGCCGGTCGGGTCAGCATCCAAAAAACGCTGCGCCGCCGGGTTCGCCGCCTGCACGCGGCCCTCGCGGCTGAAGACCAGCAGCGCATCCGGCACGGCCAGGAAAACCGCCGCCAGCCCATCATCAGGCGCCGATTCACGCGGTTCGTCACGATCTGACATAAGGCAGCCTTTTAAAAATATCCTTAATTATCCCATTTTTGGATTATAGACCCTGAACCGCCTCGCCCGCCCTTAATGCTTCGGGCATAATAAAAAAACGGGTGAGCCAGACTCACCCGGTAAAACTCCTTTAATCAAGACCAGACAATTATAATGGTATCGGATGGCTCAACAGCCCGGTTAGTAAATCCACGCCGGCCAGCACATCGTTGAGGTCTACCGTTTCGCTGGTGGTATGCACGAAGCGGCACGGCACGGAGATGCAGCCGCTCGGCACGCCGGCCCGCGCGGTCTGAATCCCGGCGGCGTCGGTCGAACCCAGGTCGAGCAGTTCCAACTGGTGAGGGATGCCGTCGGCCTGCGCGCGTTCGATCATCCAGTCGCGGACGGCAGGCGGCACAACCAGGCCGACATCGTGCAGTTTGATGGCCGCCCCGCCGCCCAGTTTGACGGCCATTTTGCTGTTTTTGATCTCATCCCCGGTGCTGGTCACATCCAGGGCGATGCCAATATCCGGGTTGACGCTGTAGGCCGCCGGGCGCGCCCCGCGCAGGCCGACTTCTTCCTGGACGGTAAACACAAAATACACTTCATGCGGCGTCTGTTTGTTCAGGCGGCGCATGGTTTCGATGGCGATGGCACAGCACACCCGGTCGTCCATGGATTTAGCGATCAGGCGCGTGCCGCGTTCTTCCATGTTTCGCCAGAAAACCGCCGGGTTTCCGGGCCGGATGCTGCCGCTGCCGTTCCCATCGCTCACATCAATATAAAACGAATCGAGGTCAGGCACGTGGGTGCGGCTTTCGCCCCAGACATCATGCACGCCGATGACGCCGATTGTGCCGTCCTCGAAGCGCACGCGGCTGCCCAGCAGCGTGCTGTGCAGCAGTCCGCCGATGGGCGCAAAACGCAGATAGCCGCTTTTTTCTGCGAATGTGACCATGACGCCGATTTCGTCCATGTGGGCGGCGACCATCACTTTTTTGCCGCCCTGCCCCACCCGGCAGATCAGGCTGCCGAGCGGGTCTACGGTGATTTCATCGGCCAGGCCGGTTACTTCCGCCCGGATGATTTCGCGCACATGGTGTTCATAGCCGGACGGCCCCCAGGCCTCGACCAGTTTTCGAATCAGTTCTTTCACGATATGGCGCTCCTTATAGCGTTAATCTTTTTTCGGCGGTTTGATGAGTTGGCTCAAAACATCTTCCCGCGCCGCCTGGTAAATATCTTCATACACTTCTTCGTCATCTTCGCCAACTTCGTGCAAAGCCATATAAGCGGCCAGCGCCGCCATTCCCTGTTTAAAAAACTCGTCGTCACTCAGACTTCGATACGTGGCCGGAAACAGGCGTCCCCCCTTAAGTTTGATGCCGCACAGCGCATCAATCATGGCGAACAGCATCGCCGGCGGGCCGACACGCTGGAGAAACGTTTCCCCATCCAGGCTGGCGGCCATACATCCGGGGGTCCCCTCCGGGTACACCACCACAAAACCCTCGTGCCGCCAAGCCTGGAACGGCGGCGGCTCCATGTTGGAGTCTTCCGTTAATTTTTTGACATCCAACATACGCGGTGGCTGTGAATTTTTCAAATCCGGCATTTTGTCCTTAGCCATGTCATCTTTCCTTAAATCTCAATCTGTCCCTGACCAACATAAACACACTGGCCGCCGACAAACACGCCGGTGATCTGCCCGCCGGTCTGCTCAATGCGGATGTGAATGAAGCTGGGCCGCCCCATCTCGATGCCCTGTTCGCTGACGATCACGGCGGGCTTATCCGCCGCCAGTCCATATTTGACCAGATAACAGCCCAGCGGGCCGCTGGCCGCGCCGGTGGCCGGGTCTTCGCGGATGCCCAGGCTGGGCGCGAACATGCGTGAGTGAACGGTCGAGCCGGGGTATTCGGTCTGCTGTGTAAACACGAACACTTTCGATGAAGCGAAGTTCGCCAGCGCGCGTTCCCAGATGTCTATCCGCAGGCGAATGTTCCGCACCGCGTCCAGCGTTTTAAGCGGCACGATGAAAAACGGCGTCCCGCACGACACCACTTGCAGCGGGTAATCATCTAGCGCCGCCGGCTCCAGCGAGAGCATAGCGGCTATCGTTTCGCGGTCGTCAAACACCGGGCCGAACTGCGGCGTTAGCTGCTGCATGGTCGCTGTCACCGGCTGGCCGTCCGTGAACGTGAACGTGACCGGGATTAAGCCCACATTTTCCTCCAGGCGAATCCCCGGCTGCTGTTCCGAAACGCTGACCAGATGTTCCCAGGCCAGCACGAAGGACGTGCCAACCGTCGGGTGTCCGGCCATCGGTAGTTCGGCGGCGGGCGTAAAAATCCGCACGCGCCAGTCGTTGGTCGGGTCGTCCGGCGGCAGCACGAAGGTCGTTTCCGACAGGTTCAGTTCTTTGGCGACGGCCTGCATCGTCTCGGTGGACAGGCCGCGCCCGTTGGTGAACACGGCCAGCGGGTTGCCGCCAAAACGCCGGTCGGTGAACACGTCTACCAGGTGATAATGCAGTTTACGCATAAATGCCTTTCAACCTTTTGCAACTCCCAATATAAGCACCGGAATATCAATATCACCTACGCCGCGCTGCTCTAGATCCCAGACAAACTGCTCGAAGTACGATACGCCGGTAGACATTTCCTTCGCAAATGCTTTCACCGGGACAATTTCAACGCCCGCATCAATCATATCCAGATTGTGGAAGATAGTCATTTTGGCACATACGTTGTAGACCATAAAGGCATATTTGCCGAACTGAACCTCCACACCCAACGATTCTTGATAAAATCCATTTCCCGATAAGCTGATACTTGCGGGGTCTCTGGCTTGTATTCCGGCGTGTAATAATCGCTGGAGTATTCACACGGCACACGATAGTTATGCCAACCGGCAGCAGTAAAGTGTTCTTTGACGGCACGGTTCAGCGAACGCGGATTGTACAGCATTTTCCCCGGCATCGTTTTTTCTTTGCTGGCTTTTGTGCGGTGCGCCTCGGGATCCACCAAAGCTATCGCTCGTCTGATCTCGTTCAGTTCAGCCGCATAGTGGGTCTCGACTACTTCTCGCCCGCCTTTGAAAGAGTAAATTCCCGCAACAATCACTTTGACTCTTCCTCCGGCGTATTGTTCCGCTCTTCTGGCGGTTGAGCGACTTTCTCCCGTCCGGTCGGTTGGTGTACGGCCTTACCGATAGGGCGTGTTTTAAGCGCGCCGGAAAAAAAGTCCTGCATTCGCTGGCGGGCTATCGTGATGTAATCGGCTTCTTTTTCGCTGCCCATCGCCCGGCGGCCCTGTTTAAGCGCCGCGATGAGCGACGACCCCACGCCGGCATATGGGTCAAACACCCAATCGCCCTCGTTCGTCAGCGCCAGCACGCAGCGTTCGACCAGTTCAATCGGGAACTGGCAGGGATGGATGGTTTTTTCCGGGTGATTGGCCTTGACGTTCGGAATTTCCCACATCCCTTCATCCCATTCCCGAAGCAAAATCTCCCACACATCGGAAGGGTTTTTGCCCAGCGGATTGCCGGAAGGTTTGCCCCGGTTCGGGCCTTTGTAATGGCGTTTGCCGGGATATTTCGACGGCACGCGCACCGCGTCAAGATTGAATACGTACTGATCGCTTTTGGTGAACCACAGCAGCATCTCGTAACGACCGAAAATCGTTTTTGTGCGTGTTCAAAATGCCAGACAATGCGATTACGCAGCCGCAGATTATGACGCTTGAAGATGTCGTAGTAAAAAATATCCAGCGGGAATACCTCGCCATCTTCGACAAAATTCCCGACCTGCCAGCATATGCTGCCGTCATCCCTCAAAACCCGGTAAAGCTGAGCGATGATTTCGGCCTGAGTTTCCAGATAATGCTCGATGGCCGTGCGCGTCTCGTAGCTTTTCCCCAGATTATATGGCGGAGACGTAACCACCAGCGAAACCGTCCCATCAGGAATCTGGCCGAGAAAATCACCCACATGGCCTTCGTACAGGATGATTTCGGCATCCGGTTTATAAACCATTTCAATTGGTTTACTGCTGTCCCACAGCGGCAGATTATTCATACCTGCGTTCCAGTTCTATCGCGCAAGTATTGCCCGATCAAAACCCTTTAGCGCGGCTTGCAGCAGCCGCAGCGTATTGGCGTAGTCGTCACGGTGCAGGTAGGCGGTCGGGCTGTGAATGTAGCGACAGGGGACGGAAATCACCGCCGACGGGATGCCGCCGTTCATCATATGAATCGCGCCCGCGTCCGTGCCGCCGCCAAGCTGGGTTTTAAGCTGGTAAGGGATGCCGGCGGATTCGGCGGTCTGGCGCAAAAAGGCCAGCAGGCGCGGGTCGGTTATCATGCTGCGATCCATGATCGTCAGCGCCGGCCCGGCCCCCAGGCGGCAGGCCGGGTTGATTTCGTCCTCGTCGTCCGGTTCGGCGGTCGGGCTGGGCAGGTCGTTGGCGGTCGTGCCTTCGATCACCAGCGCCGCGTCCGGGTTCAGAACCCGCGCCGCCACCCGCGCGCCGCGCAGCCCGATTTCTTCCTGGACGGTGAAGGCCGCCAGCACTGTCACCGGGTATGGCCCGCCCTGCAAAAGCTCCACTAGCAGAGAACAGCCGACGCGGTTATCGAACGATTTGCCGCGCAGCATATGGTCGCCCAGTTCCATGTAGCGGCTGTCGAAGGCCACGCGGTCGCCGCGTTTGACTTTACCGCTGGCTTCTTCCTTGCTGCTCGCCCCGATGTCTATCCGCAGCGCATTGATTTTTTGCGGCGTATTGTTGCCGGCGCTTTTGTGGATGGGCGTCCAGACGATCACGCCCGGCACATGGTTTTCGCCGATTTTCACCCGCAGCCCCGGCAGAATGCGCTCGTCAATGCCGCCCACCGGCGCGACATGAATCAGGCCGTCGCCGTCAAAACCCGTGACCATAAAACCCACTTCGTCCATGTGGGCCGCCACCATCACGCGCGGGGCGTTCGGGTCGCTGCCGGGTTTGACGGCGGTGATGCTGCCCAGCGCATCCACGCGAATATCGGTCACATGCTCCTGAATGGCCGGTAAAATCAGCTTACGAACGGCGTCCTCCTGGCCCGAAACGCCGATGGCCTCCGAAAGTTCGCGTAACAGCATTCACCCCTCCATAACGGATAATTCGTGAAAAAGCGTTTTTTGACGTTAACCCGCGCCGTTTTTGATCTCGTCCCAGGCCAGCGCCTTGAGGAAATTTTCGTCCAGGCCGGCGATGAAAAACGCCAGCAGGCGGCCCGTGCGTTCGATGTCGCGCAGATCAACCGTCTCGACCGGCGAGTGCATGTTGCGTATCGGGACGCTCAGCAGCGCCGTCGGGATGCCGGCCAGCGCCACCTGAATTGCCCAGGCATCCGTACCGCTGGCAGCGGGCAGGATGTCGTCCTGGATTTTAATTTCGTAGGTTTTGGCCGTTTCCTTGATTTTTTCGACCAGCCGGGGGTGGAAATTCGCCCCGATGCCGACCGCCGGCCCGCCGTTCATCTCGGCGGTATCGTCGCCGTCCACGCCGGGCTGCGGCGCAAAGGTCACGTCCAGCGCGATGGCGATGTCTGGCCGGATGTGATAGGCCGCCGTCGCCGCGCCGTAGAGGCCGGTTTCTTCCTGCACGGTTGCGGCGGCGTATACGTCCCAGCGGTGGCGCATCCCCTTCAACGCCTCCAGGCAGACCGTAACCGCCGCCACACAGGCGCGGTCATCCATCGCCTTGCTGGCCACGCGCTGGCCGTTCAGTTCCAGCAGCGGCGCGTCCGGAGTGATGAGGTCGCCGATTCGCACCAGTTCGGCCACCTCGGCGGCGGGCAGCCCCACGTCAATCAGCAGATCGTTAAAATGCGGGTATTTTTTGCGGGCTTCGGCAGAAAGCAGGTGCGGCGGCACGCTGGCGACCACGCCCGGCAGCGGGCGGCGGCCATGTACGATGACCGGCTGCGCCAGCATCAGCCGGTGATCCACGCCGCTGATGCGGTGAACGGCAACAAAACCGTCTATCACATCGCGCACCATCAGGCCGATTTCGTCCATGTGGGCGGCCAGCATCACCCGGCGCGGCGGATCAAGCGGATTTTCCGCCTCCTTAATGCCGATCAGGCTGCCGAGTTTGTCCTGTTCCAAACGGTCGGTCAGGCCCTGCCAGGCCGCGCGGATGACCTCGCGGATGGGGCCTTCATGGCCGGACGGCGCGTGCGTTTCCACCAGCGCCTTAAGATGGGCTTTTAGATCGAACAAGCGGATTTTCTCCTCAATAACCACTCAACTATAAAACCATTTATCCCCCTTCGGGCGGCGGTTCGATGACCACCGGCGGCTCTTCCGTTGTAGGCGGCGGCGGGTCGGTCGGCGGCGGTGGATCGGTCGGCGGCGGTGGGTCGGTCGGCGGCGGTGGGTCGGTCGGCGGCGGATCGGTCGGCAGCGGCGTATTGGTCGGCAGCGGCGTGGCAGTCGGCGGCACGCTGGTGGGGAACAGCGTCAGCGTCGGCGCGAGCGTAGCCGTCGGGATAAAAACCGCCGTCGGCGGGAAGAAAAAGGTGGTAGCCGTCGGGAAAACCGGCGGCGGATTGAGCTGAAGCGGCGTTGGCCACAGGGGGCCAAGCTGGGTGGCCATCAGCGGCAGCGCGAGGGTGGGAAACGGCGTGCTGCTGGCCGGACGATCCAGCCCAATCGGCGTGTAGGTCGGTGTCGTCGTGCCGGACAGCCGGGCTTCTCCCCGGCCCGCCGTGCCAAGCAGCACAAAACCGGCGCAGTAAAACGGCAGCGTGCCGAGGATGATAAAAAACAAGCCGATGCGTAAAAAGCGCCGCCGCCGTTCAATCACCCTGAAGTCTTGATAGTCCATGTGATGTTAAAAACCTGCTCGTGCCGATCAACCGCCAAACTATACCACAGCCCGCGCGTTCACGTCAGCGCCGCTCCCCCGACGATCAGGCAACGGCCTACGGCGCAACCGTATCGAACGGGATGGGTGTATCGGTGATCGGCTCGGCTGTGGGCGGCGGAGGCGGCGTGAAGGTCGGCAGGGGTGTGCTGGTCGGCAAAAAGGTTGGCGTGGGCGACAGCACGCGAGTCGGCAAAACCGGCGTGTCGCTTGGCGGAACGAATACCGTCGGCACTTCGACCGTGATCGGCAGCGGCGTGATGCTGGCCTCCCCCGGCACAGTGGGCGCGGGCGTGGTGGCCGGCGGTGGGATACCCGGCGTGGTCGGCTGCGGCGTGGGCTGTGTCTGGCCGCGCGGCTGGGCCGTCCCCCACAGGATGATACCGGCGCAGTAAAACGGCAGGGTGATGAAAATGATCGCCCCCAAAATCAGGCGGATGTTCCGCCGCCGCCGCTCGACTTCGGCCCGGTATCGCTGCATCGTTTCGCCCCTTACAAAAATCTACCCACGCCGTTAATCATACCACATCAGGCCGGTTTGTCGCCCTGCCCGGCAGGGACATTCCGGGCAAGTATCTCGCGGGCCTGTTCGATGGTGGCGGCGAAGGTGAAGGTGTGTTTACGCACGAACAGCGTATAAACTTTGCTGAACACGCTCCACAATGACAGGAAAAACGCATTCGCCCCCACAAAAACGGTCATGCCGGCGCGGGGATGCTGTTTTTCGCTCATCTTGCGGGCGTTCGCCAGCGCCGCCGGCGGAACGCCCTTGCTTTCCCGCAGATCAATAATCACACCCACCCGGTGATTCACGCCGTCCAGCATCTGGTCGCCGTCGGCAAAAGCGGCGTAAGCCTCGTCCCACGTCCAGTGGCCGACCATCGCCATACGGATGATGGTTTTTTCGGCGTTATCCCATTCCACTGTAACCGGCATTATTCACCTCACAAAGTCTGCGCGCGCGGGTACATCCGCGCCAGGATTTCGCGCGCCTGCTCCACACTGTCGGCAAAAATTGAATTCTGCTTGCGGGCGAACAGCGCATACACCTTGCTGAACGTATTCCACAGCGCCATAAACAGGTCGTTCGCGCCGACGAACACGGTCAGCCCGGTGCGGGGATGCCGCCGCGAAATCATATGCCGCGCGCTGGTGATGGCGTTGGGCGGCAGCCGCGTCCCCCGGCTGAAGTCAATGATAATACCCACTTCGTAGTCCACTTCCTCCAGCAGGGCATACCCGCGCTCTGCCCCGGCATAGGCTTCATCCCACGTCCACGTGCCGACCATCTCCATGCGTACAATCGTCTTTTCGGCGTTATCCCATTCCACTGTAACCGGCATACGAATCCCTCTCATCCCAATCTCAATCGTTATACCATTGTTTTGTAGATGAAAACGGGATGAAGCGAAAATGCAGATGCGCTAATTCAGGTGGAGGCGGAGGCATTGGCTGACACCAAAACACCGGTCTGATAAAAGATTCGCAGCGTGTGTCGGGGCATCGGTAGCGCAGCGCATAGTCCCATTCATCGCGCACATTGTCCGACCCGGCAGAATTTTCTGACCAGAATAATTGAAATGTGTCTGCATTATCTATTGCCTGTGCCAGTGCAAAGCGCCAATCTTCTCCGACACGAATTGAATACGAGTCCATGAACACTTCGTTGCCCAATGCCAACTGAGCCAGGCGATACATTTCGGCTACTTCTTGATCGCGCCGAGAGTACGACACAAAAATGCGTTGATACATTTTAGATATTGCATGAGTGTAAGCGAGCTTGGCCGCAGCAAGAGGATTATTTACAACCTGAGGGGCGACATCCGCCACAACATCAATCGAACATTTAATAGAGGCAACCTCCACACTGCCGACCATGATTGAAGCGCGCACTATGAAACTCTCGCCCACAAGTTCCGGCGAGGGTGCAAACTCAAAATCATAGCGCACCCAATCCAGTTTCCAGCGTTTAGTCAATGCCAGTGGCTCAAATCCCAGTTCATCACACTCCAACATCACCGTAACGGGTGTATCCGCCTGTAAACGCGCCGTTTTTTTGGCAGTTTTGGGCGTTTTGATTTCTCCGCCCAGGTTATCCCGAAACCGCCCAGCATCCTGGTGAATTTCGCTTACAATCTCCGGCAGGTGGGCATATACCAGAAACGCATAACGCCGTTTAGCCATCGTCTGCCGGGGATAATAAGCCGAAAACTGGACTTCATGTTGAGGTTTTATGCCATATGACACATAACCCGGCTCGTCAACCTGCACGCTTGACGGGTCAATTTCGGCGATTTCCAGGCCAGCCGAGGTAGTAAAACCTTTGTTCGCCCCCTGGCGTTTGGCAAGGCTTTCCATCCAGGTCATGATTTCTTCAGGCGTCATCGTATCGAAGTTGAGGGTATCCTCAGCGATATGAGGTGGTATAGGCACGGGCGCTTGCGCCGCTGGGCTGAGGCTTTCTTTCAGCCAGTCCGGCACTTCATCGGCATCCACCGCCCTCAGCCAGTCGGGAATTTCGTCCGCCGGGGTGGGGACTGCCGGCGCTATGTCCATTTCCTGGGCCAGCCAGTCGGGCATGGCTTCTACCGGCTCGGCCTCTTCCAACTCGGCGGCCTCGAATAAACCGGCGTCGTCCATCGTGTCGCACAACCAGTCGGGAACTTCGGTCGGCTGGCTGAGGGGCAGTTCGGCTTCTGGCTCCAATGCCGCTTCTTCCAGGGCTTCTTCCTCTACCTCGCCGAACAGCCGGCTGTTGACTGCCGCGATCCGATCCGGGTCGGTGATGTTCCGCGCGTACCAGTCCGGCACTTCGGATACGTCGTGCTGGCGTTCGTAT
>QUBZ01000127.1 GCA_014338005.1 Chloroflexota bacterium
CCGTTGTCCCGTCACGACCTGGATAGGGTTATGTCTCGCCTGAATCTTCGCCTGCTTGGCGCGCCCCGCATCGAATCGGACGGCCAGATGGAACGCATCAGCCGCCGCAAGGCGCTGGCGCTGCTGGCTTACCTGGCCGTCACAGGCAGCGCCCACAGCCGCGATTCCCTGACCGCTTTTTTCTGGCCGGACTTCGATCAAAGCAGCGCCTACGCTTATCTGCGAACGACACTGTGGACACTCAACAAATCGTTGGGTGGGGATTGGCTGGATGCCGAACGAGATACCGTCGCCCTGCGCCCCGGTTATCACCTGGACGTGGCGCGTTTCCGCGAGCTGGCCGCCGGGGATGACGCGGCGCGCCTGGCGGAAGCTGCCGTTGTGTACCAGGGCGACTTTATGGCCGGGTTCGCGCTGCCGGACAGCCCGGAATTTGACGAATGGCAGTTGTTCCAGCGGGAAAACCTCCGCCGCGAGCTGGGGGACGCGCTGCGGCGGCTGTCCGTTTGTCTGTCGGAGCGCAGCGAGTTCGAGGCCGCTTTGCCTCATGCCCGGCGCTGGCTGGCGCTTGACCCGCTCCACGAACCTGCTCACCGCCAGTTGATGCTGCTGTACGCCTGGTCGGGGCAGCTTTCGGCGGCGCTGCGGCAGTACCAGGACTGCGCCGATCTGCTCCGCCGCGAATTAGACATCCAGCCGGAAGCCGAAACGACCGCGCTGTTCCATGCCATCCAGGAGCGGCGAGCGCCTCCGCCGGCGCGCTCCGCGCCCACCATCACGCGGGCAGCGCTCCACAGCGGGCCGGTTTATACCCTGCCGCCGCAAACCACACCTTTCGTAGGCCGCGACCGGGAACTGGACGACATCACCCGCCTGCTGGCCGACCCCAACTGCCGCCTGCTGACCCTGGTCGGGCCGGGCGGCATCGGCAAAACCCGGCTGTCGCTGCAAACCGCCGCGCTGGCGGCTGAACACTATCCGCATGGGGCGTGTTTCGTGCCGCTGGCTCCCGTCAGCGCCGATGAATATCTGCTGCCGGCGCTGGCCGACGCGCTGCGTTTTACCGGCCTGCGCGAAGGCGACCCCAAAAGACAGCTTTTGGCCTACCTGGCCGAAAAACGCCTGCTGCTGGTGATGGATAATTTTGAACACCTGCTGGACGGCGCGGAACTGGTGGCGGAGATGCTGCGCGCCGCGCCCGGCCTGACCGTCCTGGCGACCTCCCGCGAGCGCCTGGGGCTGCAAGAGGAATGGCTGTACGAAATCCAGGGCTTGCCCTACCCATTGAACACCGACGAGCCGAACCTGGACGGTTACGATGCCGTCCGGCTGTTCATCGGCAGCGCCCGCCGTCTGCGCCCCAACTTTAAACTGGCGGAGGCCGATAAACCGGCGGCCATTCGTATCTGCCAGCTTGTAGATGGGATGCCGCTGGGCGTTGAACTGGCCGCCGCCTGGCTGCCCATGCTCTCTCCGCCTGAAATCGTCGCCGAAATCGAACGTTCGCCGGATTTCCTCGCCAGTTCGACACGCAACCTGCCGTCGAGACACCGCAGCCTCCGCGCCGTTTTTGAGTCCTCGTGGGAGCGGCTTTCGCCTCTGGAGCGGCGGGTATTAAGCAAGCTGGCGATTTTCCGGGGCGGCTTTACGCTGGAAGCGGCCCAGGCCGTCACCAACGATGCTTCGCTGCCGCTGCTGCTGGCGCTGGTCGGCAAGTCGCTGGTGCGGCGCAGCGCCGGCGGGCGCTTCGAGATGCACGAACTGCTGCGCCAGTTCGCCGAAGAAAAACTGAACGATGCAGAACGCGAACGCGCCTACGACAATCACAGCGTTTATTACGCCGGTTTTATGCGCGACCGTGAAACGCAGTTAAAAGGCGCGGGGCAGATCGCGGCGCTCAACGCCATCGAAGCCGAAATTGACAATATCCGCATCGCCTGGCATCGTGCCTTTGACAAACGAATCACCACCAAAATCGGCGGCCTCGTCACCGGCCTGATGCTGTTTTACACCATGCGAAGCCGCCTTCAGGAAAGCAAAGAGCTTTTCGGCTGGGCGATGGAACAGGCTCAACCGGCGGCAGATGCCGATGTGGAGCGGCGGCTGTTCGGACAGATGAGCGCCGCGCTGGCCTTCACTTACCGCAGGTTGGGCCATACCGACCTGTGCCTGGCTTTTTACCGGCAGGCCGCTTTGATTCTGAACGAAGTTGAAGCGCCGGAAGCCGCGCTTTCGTTTTTTCATCTGGGCGCGCTGGCATTGTGGCCGAAAATCAACTACTCTGAAGCGGAACGCTGGGCGCGCAAAGCCCTGGCCGCCTACGAACGCCTGAATGACCGCTGGGGCATCGCCCTGGCGACGCAGCTTTTTGGCGACATCGCCCACGACCAGATTCACTACGACGAATCGCAGCGCCGTTACCAGGAAAGCCTGGACATCCGGCGGCAGATCGGGGACACCTGGGGTATCAGCCTGTCTCTGAAGGCGCTGGGCGAGGTAGCGTATACCCTGGGCGACTACCGCCAGGCGGAGCAGTTGTACCGCGAAGGGCTGGAACTCAGCCAGGCCGTCGGCGACCTGAACGAAGTCGCCTACGGACTCGACCGGCTGGCCGAAAGCCTGAGCCTTCAGGGGCATTACGAGCCGGCGACCGAACTGGTACACCAGAGCATCGCCGCCGCCCGGCAGGCAGGCAACCGGACGACCGTCGCCTGGTCAACCTTTCATCTGGGTTTGCTGGCGATGGAACAGGGTAATTACGAAGAAGCCGACCGCCTGAGCCGGGAGAGCATCGCGCAGTTCCAGGCGCTTGACCACCCTCAGGGTACAGGGTGGGCGCTGCAAACCCTCAGCCGAATCATGCTGCTCACCGGCGACCCGGCAGAAGCGCGGCGGCTGGCCGGGCAAAGCCTGGCGCTGTTTGAAACCGATGGCAGCCCCTGGGGGCAGTCCGGCGCGTATTACTGCCTGGGCCAGGCCTACCTGGCGATGAACGACATCGAGACGGCGCGTTTTCACCTGCGGCTTTCGATTGCGCTGGCCGCCGGCGCGAAATCGGTCATGATGCTGACGGTACATTTGGTCGAAGTCGCCCGGCTGTGGGCCACCGCCGGCGAACCGGCGCGGGCTGCCGAACTGCTGGCTTTTGTGCTTCGGCATCCCGCCAGTTGGTTTTACACGCGACAGCGGGCGGAACGGCTGCTGCGCGAGCTGTCGCTGGATGAGACAACCCGCGCCGCTGCCCGCGCGCGCGGCGAAACACGCCTTATGGAAGATGTGGTGAGCGAAGTTATCGAGTCCCTGTTATAACGCAGCGTCAGTTATTCCCCAGCAGCCACCTGACCGCATCCTCGCGCCGATCCGCCGGGTAAAAACGCACGGCGATGCCGTTGCTCATCTGCCAGGCGCGGATAAACAACTTAGCATGAGGATAGTAGAAGTTCGAGCGGTGCAAAAACACGATTCGCGCGGTGTATAAATAACGATTGTCCGCAATCCAGCGGTGCGCGGATTTAAGCATGTAAGCCGCCGGCAGCGGCGCGGGCGCAGTTGAACGCACCAGATAGTGCATCATCGTGCCGACTTCGGCACTGCGCGTCAGCGCCTCTAGCTGCACGAACCACTCATCAACGGCCTGGTGCGATGATTCGGTGAAGATAAACTCATGGATGCCGTTATCGTGCGGCCTGTACAAGCAGCGCGTCCCGTGAAAGGTGTTAAGCATGGGCCGTACCTCCCATCGTTCATCTTACAGCAAATTTCGTTTAAAGGGGCGTGAGAATTTTGAAACTTTCGACTCTGTCTTTCCTGTATTCTAGTCCCGGCGGCAGCGTGGTAGACTAAATTATCGTACCTTTTCAAGCGTATTGACGGCGGGGACACCCCCGTAAAACAGGAGTTCTGCATGGCACAAACCTATCTCATCACCGGCGGGGCCGGTTTTCTGGGTATCAACCTGGTGCGTTATCTGCTGGAGCGCGGCCATCAGGTCGTTTCGCTGGACATCGCCGACTTCGATTACCCGGAGCGCGACCGCATCATTGAAATCAAGGGCGACATCCGCGACCGGGCGACAGTTGACCGGGCGATGCAGGGCGTGAACATCGTCATTCATACGGCGGCGGCGCTGCCGCTGTATAAGCCGGAGGACATCTATACCACCGATGTCGTCGGCACGCGCACCGTCATTGACTCCGCTTTTCAACACGGCGTCGAACGATTTATCCAGATTTCCTCAACCGCTGTTTACGGCATCCCCGACCATCACCCACTTTACGAAACCGACAAACTGGACGGCGTAGGGCCTTACGGCAAGGCCAAAATCGAAGCCGAGGAAGTGTGTTTTGAATACCGGGCGAAAGGCATGTGCGTGCCGGTCATCCGGCCAAAGTCGTTCATCGGGCCGGAGCGCCTGGGCGTGTTCGCTCTCTTTTACGATTGGGCCAAAGATGGCCGAGGATTCCCCATGTTGGGCAGCGGCAGCAACCGTTACCAGCTTCTTGATGTGGAAGACCTGTGCGACGCCACTTACCTGTGCTGCACGCTCGACAAAAACGTGGTGAACGATACCTTCAACATCGGCGCGAAGGAATTTACCACCATGAAAGAGGATTATCAGGCGGTGCTGGACTACGCCGGTTACGGCAAAAAGATCGTGCCGCTGCCCGCCGCGCCGGCCATCTTCATCCTGCGCGTGCTGGAAGCGATGAAGCTCTCGCCGCTGTACAAGTGGGTGTACGAAACGGCCAGCAAGGACTCGTTTGTGTCCATCGAAAAAGCCGAAAAAGTCCTCGGCTACCAGCCCAAGTATTCCAACAAAGCGGCGCTGGTTCGCAACTACCAGTGGTATCTGGACAATCTGCACACCTTCGAGGGGCAGTCGGGCGTTTCGCACCGCGTCCCCTGGAAGCAGGGCATCCTCAGCCTCGCCAAACTGTTTTTCTAGAGTCACGCACAGGGGCGGCGCGCCTTGAGCCGCCCCCGATTCATCTTTCGGTTCTTACCAAAAACGTCACGCCCCCAGGAAGCGGCTGTAGAGCGGTTCTTTAGGCCGGTCGCCCTGGTCAACCAGGCCATAACCGTTGTGCATCCCGTCCGCCCAGGCGTACCAGGCCGCCGCCGCCACCTTGCCGGAGTACAGCCGCTTCAGCCGGTCTATAAATCCGGCGGCGTAGGTCGCCACGTCGCCCGCCGGGTCGTTCGGGCGGTCAAGCACGCCCCATTCGGTAATCCACACCGGCACGCCGGGGATAATTTTGCCGTAAGCCTCTACATCATCATCAATCGCCCCGAACGGGCTGTACTTCGACCCGACCGGCCCGCGCCCGTAGGAGTGGCAGGCCACGCCGTCCGGCTGCGCGCCCGCCGCCGCCAGCGCCGCGCGGGCATAAGCTGGCCCATTGCCCGGCCCGCCGATATGCCCGCCGGTGATGATGGTCGCGCGCGCGTCGGCGCCGCGTATGGCCTTCACCGCTTCGCCCAGCAGGTAGCCGTAGTCGCCGGCGGGCATGGATACCGCTGCGTTGGCGACCTCTTTCGGTGTGTCCTGCTCGTTCCATATCTGGTAAACCAGGCCGCGCCCGGCAAAACGCGCCGCGATCTGCCGGACGATATTGGCGTATTTGCTGGTCAGGTCGCGCCATTGGGGGGTGGTCATCTGCGGCCAAACGTATCCCGCGCCCTCACCGTAAGTCTGGTGCGAAAAAACCAGAATAATCTTCAACCCGGCCTGCTGGCAGCGTTCGATATACGGCGCGTACAGGTTATAGGCCGCGTTCAGGTCGGTCGAGCCGCGCCCCATCGAAATGTTGTAGGCAAAACGCACCCATCCCGCGCCTTTCATCCGCGCCGGATCGGGTTTGCCGAGCGGGTGCAGCAAATCCAGGTTAATGCCGGTCATGTTGGCCGCGCGCACACCGTCCGTTTCGTCGGCGATCAGGTATTCGGCAGCCGAAAACCCCTCGACACCCTGCGGCGAGCGCAGTTTAATCCACTGCCCGGCAGCGCCGACCTTAAGCAGCGTGCGCCCGTGTGGTTCAAGCGTTTCGGCGCGTTCGGATGAGCTGAACTGTCCCAGGACACGGTAGGCCGTCCCCGCACGCTCGCGGATTCGCAGGCTGCTGGCGGTTGTCTTCAGCCGGAGTCCCTGCCAGTAGATCATCATGGTGGGGTCTACCACGTCCGGCAGGGGATAACCGGACAGCCCTTTGCCGGGCTGCTGCACCACAATTTTGATCTGATCCTGGCTTGACCGGCCCAGCACATCCCCGGTGTTCACCGTCTGCCCCATATTCACGGTGATGTCCCGCAGCAGCCCATAGGTGACGAGATAATTTTCGCCGCTGACGGCGCTGGCGATCTGCACGTACTGGCCGTAACCGAGCGCCGTCGGCTGGCGAACAACGGTCGCCACCACGCCGGGCGCAGCGGCCCGCACGGTCGTGCCTTCCGGCGCGTAAAGGTCTATACCCTCGTGTTTACGCCCGCCGGGCGGTTGATCGTCAAACGGGCGCACAATGCGCGCCGGGCGCGCGTCGGACGGCCATTCCAGCGTGAAGCGGTCGTGCAGGTGGCCGTCGTTCCAGCTTTCGCCGTAGCGGTCGTTCCGGTCTATACGCTGCTGAAGGATGGCCGCCAGGTCTGCCGGGGAATTGGCGCGAATCACGTCCACGCGCACCACCATCGGGTAGATGCGCCGGATGTGCGCCAGCGCGTCGTCCCGCACCCACACGCCGGGCGCCTGGACGGCGCTCACGTCCCGGAAGCGGTTCAGGTCATTGCCGGTCGGGGCGCGAACGACGGCCACCCGCTCGAACTTTTTGGTATACAGATCGGTGGCGCGCAGCCACACCAGGAAGTCTTTATCCGGCAGAACCAGCGCGTGGGAAATCGGTTGAGCCATCAGCACGTCCTCCAGGAGCAAGAGCCGGTTATTAACAGGCTATTATACCCGGTAGGGGAACGCTTGACAGCGGCGCCGAAAGCACCTACGTTAAGAGTGACGCTGACTCACAACTGCTTTCCCGAAAGGCAAATACACGCTTATGCTGAAACGTTTTTACCTGCTGGCCGCCGTCGTCGGCACGCTTGTTCCCTGGTTATTTTTCGCCGGCTTCTTCAGCGCCGAGGGTATAAACATTCCGTCATTTGTGAGCAGCCTGTTCGTCAACGGCGCGGCAGGCGGTTTTTCGGCGGACGTGCTGATTTCCATCGTCGTCTTTCTGGTCTGGTCGTACACCGACGCGAAACAGCACGGCCTCAAACGCTGGTGGCTGGTGCTGCCGGCGTGTTTCGCGGTCGGGCTGTCGCTGGCGCTGCCGCTGTACCTCTACCTGCGCGAAGATGGTGGATGAAGGCGTGTTTGAAAAAAGCTAATTGCAGTAAACTGACTAAATTAATCAAATACTAGGGGGAAATGTACATGAGTACAATTACTGATAACTCAACTGAAGAATTTTTTCGCCCAAAGAACAATGCCGAAGCTCTCCAAGTTGCAATAAAGAGATGGTTAAAGTTTCAGTATCGAGTCTGGGATCAGGAAGCAAAACGCACCAGCCAATGGTTGAGCGCAGGGGCCGGTTTTCTCAGAGTTGTCATAATAATCTTAGCGGGGTCGCTAACCGCGATGTCCAGCTTGGACGGAGTAGACCGAAATGTCATAACAATTGTGAGTGGAGTATTAACCATCCTCACCGGATTAGAAGGTTATTTCAAGCTTGCTGATCGTAAGGCTACAGCGGAGAACCGACGTGCAGCAGTCTTGGCCGAATTTGATCGTCAAGGATACGAATGGATGGCAAAAGTCGAGCTAGAAACGGACACAGACAAGGCTCTCCAAGAAGCTAAACAGTTCTGCCCCAATAGCATAAATGATATTGTTACTCGATATGTTGCACGCCAACTTGGAGATAAACCCACAGAAGCATCTAATCCGTGACAATTTTTGCTGCTTTGAAAATACTTTCGTGGCACAGACGAAAATGATTGGCTATCTCTTGAGAAAAATGAATGAGGACACCGGCAGGTAAACCAGATGATTCGGGAACTTGAACGGGTGGCTTTAACGGTTGATCTGCCGGAGTATCACCTCAAAGCCGGTGATATGGGGACAGTGGTGGATATTACCAGCGACGACCAGGAATATACGATTGAGTTTTTCACCCTGGACGGCGAAACTTTCGCCGTAGTCCCGGTACAGGCTTCGCAGATTCGGCGGGTAGGAAGCCGTGAAATCGCCCATGCGCGGATGATGGAAACCTGAAATCCGCAGCGGATAGGCGCGGCTGTTTCCAGTTCAAAGTTTTTGCGCTATGCTGGCGGCAGTTTATTTATTCCCAAGTGAGGCGCAATACTATGGACATTCAAGCCGTTGTGGGCAGGCTGGAATCGCTGGCCGCCGACGCGATTATTCTGAATCTGTTTGAAGGCATAACCGAACCCGGCGGCGCGACCGGCACCGTAGACAAAGCCCTGGGCGGCGCGATCAGCAGCCTGATCGCCGGCGGTGACTTCACCGGCCAGGCCGGGCAGGTGGCCGTCCTCTACCCGATGGGCGGCATCCCCGCTAAACGTATCATCCTGGTCGGATTAGGCGCGCAGGACAAACTGACGCTGGACGGCGTGCGGCGGGCAGCCGCGCAGGCCATCCTCAAAGCGCGCGACCTGAAGGCGAAACATGCCGCCACCGTGCTGCATGGGACCGGCGCGGGCGGACTCGACATCCAGGAGGCCGCGCAGGCCATCACCGAAGGCAGCCTGCTGGCGCTGTACGACTATCACGGCCAGAAGACCGCCGCCAGGCTGGAAGCTCTGCCGCAGCGGCTCGACCTGGTGATTTTTGACGAAAACGACACCCGCGCTGCCCAGGGCATCCAGGCGGGCATGGCCGTCGCCGCCGGGGTGCAGGTGGCGCGCGATCTGGCGAACCTGCCGCCCAACGTCTGCACGCCGGCCTACATGGCGAAGATGGCTGCCGAACTGGCGCAGACGGTCGGGCTGAAGATCGAAGTGCTGGAAAAAACACAGATGGAAACGCTGAAGATGGGCGCGCTGCTGGGCGTGGCCCAAGGCAGCGAAACGCCGCCGCGTTTTATCATTCTGGAACACAACGCCGGGCGCGACGACCTGGATACGGTGGTGCTGGTCGGCAAAGGTGTGACCTTCGACACCGGCGGGTATTCCATCAAAACCGCCGAGGGTATGGCGACCATGAAGGGGGATATGTCCGGCGGGGCGGCGGTAATCGGCGCGATGGGCGCGATTGCCGGTTTAAAAGTGCCGCTGTGGGTGATCGGCCTTGTCCCGGCGGCGGATAACATGATTAGCGGGCGCGCCTACCGCCCGCAGGACGTGTTAACCGCCAGCAACGGCGTCACTATTGAAATCATCAGCACGGACGCCGAAGGGCGGCTGCTGCTGGCCGACGCGCTGGTGTATGCCGGGCGTTACAAACCCTCGGCGGTGGTGGACATCGCCACGCTGACCGGCGCGTGTGTGGTCGCCCTGGGCGAAGGCGTGGCGGCGGGGTTATTCACCACCGACGACCGCCTGCGGGAAACGCTGATGCAGGCGGCGGACTCCACCGCCGAAAAATTGTGGCCGCTGCCCCTGTTCCCCGATTACGAAAAAACCATCGAATCCGACACGGCGGACATCAAAAACAGCGGCGGGCGCAAGGGCGGTGTGGGGTCGTCGGCCACCTTCCTCAAACATTTTGTAGATTACCCGGTCTGGGCACATATTGATATGGCCGGCATGATGCTGACCGTCGGCGAATGCCCCTACGTGCCAAAAGGCGCAACCGGCTACGGCGTCCGCCTGCTGGCCGATTTTGTTCGGCGCTGGGCGTCCCGCTGACGGTCGCCTCGACAAAATTTCCGTATGTATATGGGGCGCAAGGCACTGCGTCCCATTTCGCGCCAGGTCATGCCGGGCGCAGCACGAACACGCCCCAGCCAAAATAGCGCCGCCCGTATTGCAGGTACGCGCGCTGGTTCTGGTCGAACCAGTCCCGCAGTTCGGCGGCTCTGGCATAATCGGGGTTCTGGCGCAGGAAGTCCGAAAGTGTCATCCACTGGGAAGCTTCGTAACGATCCCAGGTGTCCGGGTTCGCCATCACCATCTCCAGCAGTTCCAGCCCCGCCGACCGGATACGCTCCTGTGTACCGGCCAGCGTGGTATAATCGTCCTCGCCCACGCCCAGGGCGGCATACGCCTCCGGGGGCGGCGGGTCAATCCAGTACGGCTCGCCCACCACCAGCAGGCTGTCGCGGCTTTTGAGCGCCGGTTTCATCAGTTCCAGCGTGCCGACCAACCCGCTGCCGATCCAGGTTGCGCCGATGCAGCTTATGATGTCAAACTCGTGGTACTCCTGCGGATACTTGCCGGCGTCGCCTTCGACGAAGTTCAGCTTATCTTCAACGTTTAATTCGTGGGCGCGGCGGCGGGCGGCCTCCAGAAACACCTGGCTGATGTCCACGCCCACGCCGGTGATACCCCAGCGTTCCGCCCAGCGACATAACATCTCGCCCTTGCCGCAGGCCAGGTCAAGCTGCGACAGGCCGGGGCGCAGATGGCACAGTTCGCCTAGCAGCATCAGTTTATCTTCGGTAAACGGGTTGAGGATGCGGTGACTGCCCTCGGCGATTTCGTGAAATTCCAGTGACACGGTGATTCCCCTTTCGGTAGAAAGTTAAAGCGGCTCATAACATCACTTTACCGCCGTCTACGTTGATGGCCTGGCCGGTCAGGTAGCGCGCCGCGTCCGAACACAGGAACAGCACCAGGCCGACCACTTCTTCCGGCAGGCCGAGGCGCTGCATGGGGATGTCTGCCAGCCATTTCGCCATCTGCTCCGGGTTGGCACGGGAATGAGCGGTCATTTCGGTTTCGATCACACCGGGGCAAACGGCGTTAACGCGGATGCCGTAAGCGGCGAACTCCCGCGCGCATTCCCGTGTGAAGCCCACCAGACCGGCTTTGCTGGCGACATACGCCGCCCGGTCTTTGAGCGGGATGTTATGCCCGGCAATCGAGCCGATGTTAACGATCACGCCCTCGCCCGCCGCGCGCATCACCCGTCCGGCGGCCTGGCTGGCGTAAAAAATCGCGCTCAGGTTCACGTCCAGTGTGCGCTGCCAGTCCTCGGCGGCCATTTCCAGGATGGAAACTTTCGGCTCGATGCCGGCATTATTGACCAGAAAATCCAACCGGCCAAAATCGGCCACCACCTGCTCGACCATCTGCCGGACGGCGGTTGGGTCGGCTACGTCTGCCGGGTAGGCATTGGCCTCGCCTGCCAGCGTCCCGGCAGTCAGCGCCGCCGCTGCTGCGTCTATGTCGTTAACGGCCACGCGCGCCCCGCTGTCGGCAAAACCCTGGGCGATGGCCTTGCCGATGCCGCGTCCCGCGCCGGTTATCAGCGCCACGCGCCCGGCCAGATTGACGGAAAACATGAACACCTCAACTTTCGGCTGCTTCCAGGTTCGGGATTGAATTATAACGTATGTTAGAATGATACAAACTCACCCGATTCTCATCGCGTCGGGGTTGTTCCCGGCTATAATACATTTTGTGACTTTTATAACAAGCTGAATGTTGTGAACGATGACCTATAAACGACTCACCGATTTCCTCGACCGGCTGGAAGCCGCCGGCGAATTGGTTCGCATTAAAACTCCGGTCAGTGCGGAGCTGGAAGTCACCGAAATTACTGACCGTATTTCCAAGCTGCCGCCCAACCGCAATAAAGCCCTGCTGTTCGAGCAGGTCGAGGGCAGCGCCTTTCCGCTGGTCATCAACCTGTTCGGCGGCCCGCGCCGCATGGCCTGGGCGCTGGGCGTAGAAGACCTGGACGAACTCAACCAACGTTTGGGCCGGCTGATTGACCTGAAGCTGCCGAAAGGCATGAATGCCATTATCACCCGCGCCGGCGAAATGTTAGGCGCGCTTCGCAGCATCGGCCTGGGACCGAGCGTGACCAAACGCGCGCCGGTGCAGGAAGTCGTCATCACCGAAAACCCGGACGTGAACATCCTGCCGATTCTCAAATGCTGGCCGCACGACGGCGGCAAATACATCACCATGACGGCGGTCATCACCCGCGAACCGGGCAGCGGCACGCGCAATGTCGGCATGTACCGCGTTCAAGTCTACGACGGGCAGACGTTGGGGCTGCACTGGCAGCGGCACAAGGGCGGCAGGGAACACCAG
>QUBZ01000128.1 GCA_014338005.1 Chloroflexota bacterium
CCTATTGTCTCGGAGGCCGTCGCTGAACAACGCAGACCCAACAATGCTGCGACGGTCGCGCCAGGGACAAGCCGGCCGCTTTAGCGGCTGGTCGTTGACGGATAGATGTTTAATCAGCATGAGGAAAACGAAGTTGGCAAAACTGGTCATCAGCCTTGCACAAATGACGATAGCCCTGGGCGACGAACGTAAAAACATCGCCCAGATGGAACGCTGGACAGCCGAAGCCGCCCGGCGCGGTTCTCACCTGATCGTGCTGCCGGAACTGTGGTCAACCGGCTACGCGCTGGAACAGAGCAAAGAGCTGGCGCACGTCCTGAATACGGGGCTGTTCTCCCACCTCAGCAGTGTTACGCAGCAGGCCAAAATAGCGATGGTCGGCTCGATTCTGGAAAAACGCGGGCAGGAAATCGCCAACAGCGCCCCGTTTTTTGCCCCCAACGGGCGAATGCTGGGCATTTACCGCAAGCTGCACCTGTTCCGCCTGATGGAGGAGGATAAATGGCTTCAGCCGGGGCAGTCGCCGCTGGTGCTGGATTTGCCCTGGGGCAGCACCGCGCTGGCGATCTGTTACGACCTGCGCTTCCCTGAGCTATTCCGGCGCTACGCCGTCGAGGGCGCGCGGCTGATCGTCATCCCGGCAGAGTGGCCGCTGGAGCGCATCGAACACTGGCGGGCGCTGCTGCGGGCGCGCGCTATCGAAAACCAGTGTTACATCGTCGCCTGCAACGCTGCCGGGTTAACCGGCGACACGGTTTTCGGCGGCCATTCGATGATTATTGACCCCTGGGGTAAAACCGTCATCGAAGGCGGTGAGTCGCCCATACTGCTGACCGCCGAGATCGAACTCGACCTGGTGGACGAAGTGCGCCGGCGCATCCCGATTTTTGAAGACCGGCGCACGGACATCTACTAGCCCACAGGAAGGCCGCAGAAGCCTTCAGCCCTTCTCCCTTGAATTCGGGGGAGAAGGGTTGGGATGAGGGGGGGGCTGACCGGCGCACGGACATCTATTCATGTTAATGCCCCTGCGCCAGGGGCGGGGCGGGCGTTTCGGCGGCGCGGTCTAAAAACGTCTCGGCGAAGGCCATAAACCGGTAGACATCGGCGAAATTCGACACCACACCCAATGAAATCCGCACCGCGCCGGTGGCTTTGCCGTCCATCACCATCAAAAACTGCTCGAAGGTCATGCGTTCGTCGTTTTGAAAACACTCGCGCATGTCGTCGGCGGTCAGGCTGTTAATCACCTCGCCTGCGCCGGGGTTACAAAAACAGCCGGTTCGCAGCGAGATATTGTGTTCATTGGCCTCCGCTTCCACCAGCCGGAAATCAAAATCCTGCCCGTGCGGGTCGAAAAAATTGACCGTCACCGTGCCGCCCCGGTGGCGCATCTCCACCGGGCCGTACAGCCGGATGAGCGGCATCCCGTTCTGGTGACGCAGCCCCATCAACTGTTCGATCAGCCAGCCCGTCAGCGCCATCACCCGTTCGTGAATGAGGCCGACGCCGATGCCGGCGATGTGTTTGAGGCCGATCTCCACCGCCGGGATATTCAGGTAGTTGATCGTGCCGTCCTCGAAAGCGGCTTCGCCTTCGGCCAGGTAGTAACCATCCCCCTGCACCGAAGCGATGGTGATCGTGCCGCCGGCGAACCAGGGGCGGCGCAGTTTCGCCAGGGCGGCCTTGCGGGCGATCAGGCAGCCGATTCCGGTTGGGTAGCCGAAAATTTTGTAAAACGACAGGTCAATAAAATCGGGTTTCCAGCGGCTCAGGTCTACGGGGTTGGTCGGCGCATAGGCGGCAAAATCCACCAGCACATCCCAACCTTTGGCCTGCGCCAGCGTTATCCATTCCAGCGAGTGCTGGACGCCGGAGAAGTTCGACTGCGCCGGGTAAGCGAACAGCGTATTATGCCCCGGCGCGCCGGCGTTCAGCAGGTCGTACAGCCAGCTTTCGTCTACCCGCAAGTCCGGCGGCACAACCGGGATATAAATCACCTCTGCGCCCCTGGCGCGCGCGAACTCCCGGATGCCGTTAACCGAATTGTGGTTGTCGAACGTCAAAATGAAACGGTCGCCAGGCGCAAAGGGGTAGGATTCGCCCACCAGCTTGAGCGCGCCGCTGGCGTTCTGGGTGAAGATGCACACGTACTCGTCCGGCGAAGCGTTAAAATATTCCAGCACATAACGGCGAGCATGTTCGTCAAGCTGTGTAGCGGCCATCGAGGTCGGGTTGCTGGAGTGCGGGTTGCCGAACACCCCCCGTTGAAGCATGGTCATATGGGCCGTTAGCTGGCTGTCGGCGTACAGGCTGCCGCCGGTGTAATCCAGGTAAACGTGTCCCTGTTCGTCCAGGCGGCTGTATTCGCGGGCGCGCAGGTCGTCTATGAACAGCGTCTCCCGGTAGGCCGGGTAGGCTTGCAAAAATTCCCGGTAAGCGCGTTCCAGGTTTTCGAGTGGATAACGCATGGTTTCACCCCTTAACAAGGCGTCTCAAATAACTCTGTCTCCAGTTTAGCAGGAGGATGCACGCGCACAAAGTATTCCTGGCCGAACAGCGCCACCAACATCGCCTCCGGGAACATATGCGGGTCAATCGGGTACTGGGTGCGGTGGGCGGCGACGGCGTGTATCTTCTGCTGGATGAAAGCCGACACGTCTATACAGGTGGTTACGCCCTGCAAATCGTCCGCGTGGGCGTTAATTTGCAGATCGGTCAGGGCGGCATCCGCGCCGCGCCCGGCAAAAGCCGTCGGCGCGCCGGGCGAAAAGATCATGCAGGTGACAACCGAACGCGCGATGACGTGCGCCATACGCGGCTTGCGTTCCACCAGCGCCATTTCCCCAAAAAAATCGCCCGCCGACAGGTAGCTGAGCGTGGTCATCGTGCCGTCGTCGGCTTCCTGCACCACTTCGGCCTCGCCAGAAACGATGATATACAGGCTGTCGCCCACCTCGCCCTGCTCCACGATGTAAAAACCGGGCGGATACCACTGCGTCGTCACGAAGTCGCTGGCGTAACGCAGCATCAGCGACTCCTGGGCGAACAGCGAAAGCCCCTGGATAAAACTGAGCGAGCCGCGATACTGGTGGCGCTGCCCGGCCAGCCATTTCACCAGTTGGTCGAGGATTAAAAAGCGCCGGTTGGGGAAATAACTGTGATACAGGCGCGGCACGCTGTAGGCTTCCAGCCCTTCGGAGTGGTGGCCGGGGTACTGGTCGGGGTCGGCGCAGACGGCGCAGGCCTGGGTGACGGCCTGGCTGATGGCGATATGGTCAGGGTGGCCGTAAGCGCCGGTGTGGTCGAAAGTGATGACCACATCCGGGCGGAAAGACCGGATGGCGCGCACCACGTCGCCGATTAGCTGGCGGCGGTCGGCCTGTTGAAGCTGGCCGTCCAGGTAATCCCAGCAGATCACCTGCTGCACGCCCAGGTGTTTGCAGGCGACTTGCAGCTCTTTTTCGCGCCTTGCGCCCAGCGTGCGGCGGGTGGCGGCGCTGGCGTTCTGAATCTGCCCGGCCTGCCCGCGCGTGGCCGAAATGACCATGATCTGTGCGCCCTGGGCGGCGTATTTTGCCAGCGTGCCGCCGCTGCAAAAGGTTTCGTCGTCAGGGTGCGCGTAACAACATAAAATCCGCAAATCCTGGTTTTCCATTACATCCCCCTCGGCTAACAATAAAACTCATTTTTCTATAATGGGGGATATTACGGCAAAAGTCAAACCGAATGCGTTATAATATGGATGAACACCCGACCGGAAACCGGCAGTTTAAAGCGCACAAGAAGCCTGGGGGCGGGATTACCCGAAGTTACAAATTCTGACCATCGCCGATCTGCTGGCCGGTAAAAACGTGGACATGCCGCTGCAAGCGGCGGCGACCTTCAAACAGGCGGAGCGGGTCAAAGACCAGCAGCCGGGTTACGAACGCGGCCTGTTCGAGGAATAAGAGCCTATCCATAAACTTTGGACAAGAGGCTTAAGCCCCTTGTCCAGCAGGTTTACAGATAGATACTCAAGGCCGCCCCTACCCAAAACGCCCGGAGATGTAATCCGCCGTTTCAGCCTCCTGCGGCTGGGTGAAAATCTGCTGCGTTTCGCCGAACTCCACCAGTTCGCCCCAGCGGGTTTCTTCCTTGCCTTCGCCGGCTTTGCGGATGCTGTAGAAGGCCGTGTAGTCGGAAACACGCATGGCCTGCTGCATGTTGTGCGTGACGATGATGATGGTGTACTGCGACACAAGCTCCTGCATCAGCTCTTCGATGCGCTGCGTCGAGATGGGGTCAAGCGCCGAACACGGCTCGTCCATCAAAATCACGTCCGGCTCGACGGCGATGGTGCGGGCGATGCACAAACGCTGCTGCTGGCCGCCGGAAAGCGCCAGGCCGGATTTATCGAGGTCGTTTTTCACCTCGTCCCACAGGGCGGCCTGTTTGAGGCTGGATTCGACGATCTGCCGGAGGGTGTTTTTGTCGCGCACGCCCAGCAGGCGCGGGCCGTAGGCCACGTTCTCGAAGATGCTCTTGGGGAACGGGTTCGGCTTCTGGAACACCATGCCGATGCGGCGGCGCACCTCCACCGGGTCTACATCCGGGGCGTACAGGTTGCGGCCATGATAGAGGATTTGCCCCTCCACGCGCGCGCCGGGAACCAGATCGTTCATGCGGTTGATGGCGCGCAGAACGGTGCTTTTGCCGCAGCCGGACGGGCCGATGAAGGCGGTGATTTTGTTTTTCTCCACCGGGATGCTCACGTCTCTAACGGCGCGGTAGCTGCCGTAATAAACGCTGATGTTCTGAATATCTACCGCTCTGGGATGGTGTCCGTTTTGGGTCATACCTGTAGTCTCCTGCGCGCCTGGTTTCGCAGAACGAACGCAATCGTATTAATCGCAATCAGCAAAACAAGAAGGACGATGATGCCCGCCGCCGCCAGTTCGCGGAAGCCGGCCTGCGGGCGGGAAGTCCAGGTGTAAATCTGGATGGGCAGCGCCGTAAAGCGCGTAAACAGGCCAGGGTCCTGTACGATGAAGGTGGAAGCGCCCACCACCACCAGCGGGGCGGTTTCGCCCACCGCCCGCGACAGCGACAGGATGATGCCGGTCAGAATGCCCGGCAGCGCCGAAGGCAGCACCGTCCGCCAGATGGTCTGCCATTTGGTCGCGCCCAGGCCGTAGCTGGCATCCCGGTAAGAGGGCGGCACAGCGCGGATGGCCTCCTGCGCGTTGATGATAACCACCGGCAGCACCAGCAGCGCCAACGTCAGCCCGGCGGTGATGATGTTGCGCCCTGTGCCATCAATGATGCCGAAAGCCTGGCCGCTGGTGATGCCCAAGCCGCCGGTGGCCGGGTCGCCCATAAAACGCACCAGAAGCTGGAGGCCGAGCAAACCGTAAATGATGGACGGCACGCCCGCCAGGTTGCGGATGTTGGTTTCGATGATGCGGTTGTACCACTTGTTCGGGTCGGCATATTCTTCCAGGTAAATGGCCGCCGCGATGCCGACCGGGAAAGCCGTCAGCACCACGATGATGAGCAGATAAACCGTGCCGAGCAGCGCCGTCCGCACGCCGGACACCAACGGGTTGCTGTCCATCGGTTTGGTCAGCATCTCCAGCCGCAGCCAGGATTTAAAACGCAGTTCCGGGCGTGTGATTTCGTCCGGGAAAAGTTCAACCAGCCGTTCTTCAATCGCGCCCCGGTTGAACAGGCCCTCAAACAGCGGCCAGCTTTCCGATACGGTTGGCTGGAGGATGGCCGCTTCGATCAGTTCCAGGATTTGTTCCTGGGTTAGGTTACCGGACAGGATTTGCCCCATCACTGCCGCGCGCTCACCGGTGGGAATATCCGCCGGCGCTTTGTCGGCATGTTCGGCGGGAACCTGTTTGTCGGCCAGGGATTGGCCGAGCGGCGCGCGGGCGAAGGTCTGCAAATCCATCGGCGAGAGCGCGTCGGAAACCATCTTGGGAAGTTGGCCGGGCGCTTTTTCGACCAGCAGCGCCACCAATTCCGGCTCGGTCAGTTCGGCCAGCGGGCGGTCGCTGATGGTTTCCGGCTCGACCTTATAAACCAGCGCCACATAACCGAAAGCCTCGTTGACGATGGTAAGCACCAGCAGCACCAGTGCCAGAATCGCCACCCCGAAGGAAGCCGCATACAGGCGGCGCATGGCCGTGCCTCGGTTCTGGCGGTCAATCAATTTACTGCGAAATACGCCTTCTTCGATATGGGGCATTATTCGTACAGCTCCCGGAATCGCCGCGTGATGTAGGTGCTGATCTGCGTCAGCAGAAACGTGATGATGAACAACGTCAGGCCGATGGAAAAGATGCTGGTGTAGTCCACCGACTGGTAGCTGAGGTCGCCGCCGCTGATGCGGGCGATGTGGCCGGTCATGGTTTCGGCGCCGACAGTGAAGTTGGGCGGGAACGTCCAGTTCGGGCCGGCGCCGGCGGCGATCGCCACGATCATAGTCTCGCCGACCGCGCGCGAAATGCCCAGGATGACGGCGGCCACAATGCCGGACAGCGCCGCCGGAAGCACCACTCTGGCGATGGTTTCCAGTTTGGTCGCGCCCAGGCCGTAGCTGGCTTCGCGCAGGCCGCGCGGCACCGACCCCATGGCATCCAGGCTCATCGAGGCGATGGTCGGCACGATCATGATGCCGACGACCAGCCCGGCGGACAGCGTATTGTAGATGTCCACGCCGAACAGCGGGCGCAGCACACCGATGGTCACGAACTGCAAAGCGAAAAAGCCGTAAACGACCGTCGGCACGCCGACCAGGATTTCCAGAAGCGGGTTCAAAAAAGCCCGCACCCGCTGGGTGGCATACTCGCTGAGGTAAATGGCCGCCGCTAACCCCACCGGCAGCGCCGTAAGGATAGCGATGAAGGAGGTCATAAAGGTGGACTGCACCAGCGGCAGCACGCCAAAGTCGCCCGTCTGCGGCTGCCAGCGCGTGCCGGTCAGGTAGGCCAGCAGAGTCGGACGGCGCTCCACCTGCACTACCGCGTTCGCAGGGTAGGCGCGGCGCAGCGTGTTTTCCAACCCGCGTTCGACCACCAGGGTATCCCCCTCGATGGCGGCGATACGCATCGTCTCTGTTTCAAGGTGGATGATGTCGCCGACGGCGAATACCCCTGCCGCGTTCTCCGGCAGCACGATCCGGGTATCTTCTTCCTTGATCGCTTCAACCGTTCTGACACTATCTTCTTTCAATGTCAAGATAGGCGCGCCTGGCGGGTGAGGTTGGGGTTGGGTATCCAGATAACCCCGCTCAACTATGACAGAACGTTCGCGCCGCTCGGCCACCCGCATGATTTCATCGCCGATCTGGATGAGTGCCCCCGGCATAAACGGTACACGCGACAGGTCGCCCAGGTCAAGCAGCAGACTGGTGCCGGTGGAGTTAAGCGCCCCTTCGGCATCACCGCGCAAGCTGACCGGCGCGGCAGCCTGGTCTACCACCAGCATCTTGGCGTAAATCCACGCGCGCGATTGGAAAAAACTAACTGCCTCAGTTCCCAAAAAAAGGACGATAAAAGCAGTGGTGAAGATCGAAAGCACGCCGGCGGCGAACAACAACACCACGATCAACCGTTCATTCGGACGGGGACGTTTGCCGATGCCGGCGCGAGCGGCATGTTTGCCCAGCGCCTGGGAAAGCAACCGGCTGCGTTCGGTGGAGTAAGAAGTCCCTTCCATAGTCTGTTCCATGCAAGAACCTTTCGGTTATGCGTTTTCGCGGCGCATCATACCATGCCGGTTTTAAGCCCGTGTTAAGATTACGAATCATTTCTTGCAAACAAATCGAGGGGAGAACACGCTCCCCTCTTTTTTGCATACCCTCAAAAAAGCTGAACTACATGCTGGGTATATTAGCCAGCAGGTTGAGTTTCGCCAGGTTCAGCGCGAAGGCGCTGGGGGGGAAGTAACCAACGTTGGCGCATTCTTCAACCGCATGAGTCAGATAGAAGTTAATGAAGCTGCCAACCTGCGGCTTGGCGGCAATGATGCCGGCATCGCTGTAGATGAACAGCGGGCGAGCCAGGAAATAGCTGCCGTTTTCGACCGATTCGGTAGTGGGCTGCACACCGTTGATGGCGACAGTACGCAGTCTTTCGCCTTCGCCGACATAATAGGCATAACCAAAGAAGCCGACGGCATACGGGCTGCTCTCGACGCCCTGCACCAGCACGTTATCATCTTCGCTAAGCTGCGTGTTGGCAGCAGCCAGGATGGGGGCTTCGTCGCCCTCAAAAACGGCTTCCACGAAGTAGTCGAACGTGCCGCTGTCGGTGCCGGGGATGAAGCGCAGGATCGGCTCGGCGGGCCATTCGGGGCGGACATCCGACCAGTTCTGGGCGGTGCTGAAGATAACAGCCAGTTCTTCGGCAGTCACGTCCTGCACGAAGTCGTTTCCGGCGCTCACCACGACGGCCAAACCATCAGTGCCGACACGGAATTCCAGCGGGCTGCGCGGCGGGGTCAGCTGGCCGCAGGCATCAACTTCCGACTGCTTGATGGCGCGGCTGGCGTTGGAAATGTCGGTTTCGCCGTTGGCACAGAAGCGTTCAAAACCGGCGCCGGTGCCGATGCTGTCCACCGTGATCGTGCCGGTGTACCCCTCGGCATTAAAGCGAGCCGCCACTGCTTCGGTCAGCGGGAAAACGGTGGAGCTGCCGGCAGTGATGATGTCGCCGCTGACGATCAGCGGGTCCACTTCGGGCAGTTCGATGTCGGGCAGGATCACCGCGTCAATAACATGGATGACGCCGTTGCTGGCTTCGATGTCGGCGGTCACGACATTGGCGTTTTCAATATGCACGCCCATGTTGTCCACGACAATGCTGATGGCATCGCCTTCAACCGAGGCCACATCGCCGGTCGTCACATCCGCCGACATCACCTTACCGGCCACAACATGGTAGGTCAGGATGCTGGTCAGGGTATCCTGGCCGGCCTCGCTGGTCAGGTAAGCGACGACCGGGGCGGGCAGCGCCGCGAAAGCGTCATTGGTGGGGGCGAACACCGTGAAGGGGCCTTCACCGGCCAGCGTTTCGGCCAGGCCGGCCGCCGTCACCAGATCAACCAGGGTCGAAAAATCGGCATTGCCGGCGGCGATGTCCACGATGGTCTGATCCTGAGCGGCCACGCCCACGAACGGAACGAGCAGCATCAGCACAGCGGCCAGAACTAAAAGGCGGTTCTTCATACGTGACTATCTCCTCATAAGTTAGTGATCTTGAAAAATGCCGGGGGCATTTCACCCAAGATGTTAAACCCGGAGTTTTAACAGATCAGATTCGTCATGTTATGGAAATGTTCCGTTATGATTAAAGGGGTTTTATCGCCTCGCCAAAAAAGGATTAAAAATATTAAAAAAGCCCTTTGGGACTAAAACCCTATGGGGAGAGTTGAAACCGCAGGGGATAATTGTTACATATAATGAAACTACGGTGGCTGTCATTGTTTATGTTGCCCGATTCGTTTTTATCAAACCGTTATGAGCGAGTTTTTATCCTGATGAGCGCCAGACCTATGCAACAAAGTACCAGGCGGTTGTGGTTCGCGCTGCTGGTGGCGGCGGCTGCCGGCTGTGCGGGCGCGATTTTTTATGCCGGCGCGAGGTTGTTCGAGCAGGCCTATTACCTGATCGAACTGCCTGCCGAGCCGCTGGGAATGGCCGTCCGGCGGCAGGGCAGTGATGCCTTTTATGCCCTGCTGGCTGCGGCGGGATTTTTGCTGCTGCTGCTGGTTTTGGGCTTCCTGCTTGCGCGCAGGCCGCGCGCCGCTCCGCAGCCTGAAAACGCCGCCGACCCCATCGCCGGACGGCTGAACCGGGACGTATCCCGCCTGAAGGCCATCCTGGATGGCATGTACGAGGGCATCATTTATACGGAAGAAAACCAGATTCGCTATGCCAACCGCACGATTGCCCGGATGATCGGTTACGACGGCGACACGCTCGACGACGCTGATACCCAGACGCGGCTGGCCGGCCTGTACCGGTCGCTGTCGTCTCTCATCGGTCAAAACGGCACCAGCCAGGGGGTTTTCACCATCCGGCGCAAGGACGGCAGCGAGTTCGATGCGCGGGTGAGCCATATGCACCTGGAAGGGGAAGTCGGCGGGGTTATCACCATCATCCAGGATAACAGCCAGGAGAAAAACCTCCAGGCGCAAAAGCTGCGTTTTGTATCCAACGCCTCACACGAACTCCGCACGCCGGTCGCAAATCTCAAAACCCGCCTGTACCTGCTGCGCCGCCAGCCAGAAAAGCTGACCGAACACCTGGACGTGATGGAAAAAGTGGTCGGCAAGCTCCAGATGCTGATCGAGGAAATGTTCGACTTCACCGAAATCGAACGCGGCACGATGCTGCTGGAACGCCAGGATGTAAACCTGCAAGACCTGGTTTCGGAGGTGATCGCCGGTTATCAGGTCAAGTCGGAACTGCGCGCCATTAGCCTGACGTGCGACCTGCCCGCCGAGCCGCTGCGCGTTTTTGTAGACCGCAAGCGGTTCACGCAGGTAATTGCCAACCTGGTTTCCAACGCCATGAGCCACACCCGCGAGGGCGGCAGCGTGCGGGTTCGCCTGGCGCGCGATGCGCGCTTCCCAAAGCAGGCGCTCATCCAGGTGCAGGATAACGGCGTCGGCATTGACCAGAACGTGCTGGAGCAGGTGTTCCACCCATTTTCACTCGCCAAACATGGCGAAGTGGGCGGCACGGCGCTGGGGCTGTCCATCTCCAAAGAGATCGTCGAACTGCACGACGGCGAAATCGTCGTCGAAAGCGAAGCCGGCAAAGGCACGTTGTTCACCATCCGGCTGCCGCTGTCGGCCTAAAATAACCCGCGCCGCAGGCCCAAGCCAACAGAAATGAGACAAGGGGCTTAAACCCCTTGTCCTGCACGCAGATTCAACACGCGGATGAAGTTACAGAGCGCGGCCTTCAGCGGTTCATGAAGCGGTAGCCGACGCCGCGCAGCGTCATGATGTATTCGGGGTGGTCGGGGTCTTTTTCGAGCTTCTGGCGCAGGTAGTGAACGTACAGCTTGAGGCTGTCTATCGCGTTGGCGTACTCCTCGCCCCAGGCTTCCGTCACCAGTTCGGTGCGTGTGACGACGCGCCCGGCGTTGCGTACCAGCACGCCCAGCAGGTTGAACTCCTTCGGCGTCAGGTGTTTGAGTTCGTTCCGCACCCATACCTCGCGGTTCATAAAGTTCACGCGGAAGTCGCCGCCGTTAAACACCAGCTCCTCACTGATGTTCGGCCTGGGGGCGCGGCGCAGGTGCGCCCGCACGCGCGCCACCAGCTCATCGTTTTCATACGGTTTGGGGATGTAGTCATCCGCGCCCATCTCCAGGCCGCGCACGATGTCCCGCGATTCGCCGCGCGCCGTCAGGAAGATGATCGGCACGTCGGACATTTCGCGCAGCCGGCGGCAGACCTCCCAGCCGTCCATATCCGGCATCATGATGTCCAGCAGCACCAGATCGGGCTGGTAGCGGTAGGCCTTACGCAGGCCGTCCTCGGCGCGAAATGCCTTGATGACTTCGTACCCCCGGCGTTCGAGCAGAATTGCGATCAGCTGGACGGTGGTTTCTTCATCATCAATGACCAGAATTTTCTCTGCCATACGAGCAGCACCCTCTTTGAATACTCTGCCGGGGGACAAACGTTCTCTAACCCGGACGTTACAAACTTGTGACGTACTCCCCACACCTAAAGTTGGGGGAAACTGCCGTGAGCGCCGGACGCCCCGTTTGTCACAGGGACTTCTTCCGACTGAGACAGTATGAGGCGACGCCCCGCCTCAAGAATATTCAGAGCCGCGTTGTAGTCTCGATCAAGCGTGAGGTTGCAGTTGTCGCAGACGAAGATGCGTTCCGCTAAGGTGACGGCTTGCTCATGACCACAGCCCGAACACTTCCCGGTTGTGCGCTCGAAGCGGTCAATGATT
>QUBZ01000129.1 GCA_014338005.1 Chloroflexota bacterium
AGCATAGTTCAGACCATTACATGTTGCAAGACATTGAATTCGGTTGGAGTTGGAGATTGAAAGGAGCAAAGGCGCATTCCTCCACCCGCTGAAGCAGGTGGTTTCCTGCGCTAAATCTTATGAAGGCGTCAACGGCGACACCAGCCTTAACCTGTACCGCCGCCTGGATGAGGACGTGCTGGCACATCGTCCCGACGGCGCGTTCGTGATGGTCGGCGCGAACGATGCTATGTCCTACAGCGAACCCGGTGCGCGCCCGTATTATCGTCTGGTCAAGCGCGTGCCGGGCGGGGTGGTGTCGCCCAGCGCCTTCCGCGAGAATATGCGCGCCCTGCTGGGCAGGCTGGCACGTGCGGGCATCCAGACCTGGGTGGCGCTGCCGCCGCTGGAATACCGCCCGGCGCAGGTGGCGGCGCTGCGCGAAATGAATGGTTGTGCTGCCGAAGTGTGCGCCGAACTGGGCATCCCGGCGCTGGATTTGATGGCGGCGCTTGTGCCGGCGGACGTGCCGGAGCGCCCGCCGGTCAGCAGCAGGTTTTACCTCCGCAGCCTGCCCGTGATGTTTGGCGGGCGGCAGTTCGACCGCCTGCGTGATGAGGGCGGTTTCACCTACAGCTTCGACGGCATACACCTGACGGCAGGCGGCGCGCAGCGTTTCGCCGAGCTTATCGTCCCTTTTCTGTGAGCGAACGGGCTGTCGTGAAACTCGTTTTCCTGGGTGACAGCCTGACCTGGGGCGGTTACGGCGGTAACTTCGTGGCCGAAGCCGCCCGGCTGCTGCCGCAGCACGCGATCATCAATGCCGGCGAGGGCGGGAACACCGTTTTGAACCTGCTGGAGCGGGTGGATTCGGTGCTGGAAACGCAGCAGCCGGACGGTGTGTTTGTGATGGTCGGCGGCAACGACGCCATTTCCTACAGCCAGCCGGCCACGCGCCCGTATTATCGGCAGGCGCAGAAGATTCCCGATGGTTTTGTTTCGCCGGAAACTTTCGCCCGCGCTTACCGCGACCTGCTGGCCCGCATCCAGCTCGCGCACGCGCTGGTTTGGGTCGGCCTGCTGCCGCTGGAATATAACCCGGAAACCGCCGCCGCCATGCGCCGTTATAATGCGCTGGCCGCCGACGCGGCGCGCTCGCTGAACATGCCAACGCTGGATTTGATGGCCGAACTCGCGCCCGCCGATGTGCCGCCGCGCCCGCCGCTGACGCTGGCGGCGGTTAACCTGATCGGGCGGCGGGTGGCCGCCGGGTGGGCGGATTACGAAACCGAACGCCGGCGCGAAGGTTTCACCTACTCCTTCGACGGCACACACTTTACCCCGCAGACCGCCCTCCGTGTGGCGGCGCGTCTTGTTTCCTTCCTGGCGCTGCCATAACCGCAACCGGCGGCTCTTTTCTGCGTACAGATAGATGAAGGACATTCGAGGATAAACCCCGGAGGGTTGACGACATGGGCTGTATGCGCGCCTTGATCTGCATTATTTTTCCGCCGCTGGCCGTGATTGACCGGGGCTGCGGCACGTTCGTCATCGTTCTGGCGCTGACGCTGGCCGGGTGGGTTCCGGGGGTGATCGCCGCGCTCATCCTGAATTACATGGCCGTTAAGGATTAGGCCGCCGGGATAAATTGACAGGCGGCTGGCTTGCCGGTAAGCTACACGGACGGGGCGGGGGAACTTCGCCTCGTCATCTTACCGGCGAGTGGTTGGGGTCAGGGATGTTTGCGGGAATTTTTGGGCCGTCCAAGCAGAAGCTGATCGAGCAGATGTGCAGCGAGGATAACAAAACTGCCCTTCAGGCCGTCGAAAAACTGAAGGCTGCCGGGTGGTTTCGTGATGGGTCGCTGGCAGGTATCAATCTCGTGCGTGCTAACTTGCAGGGTGCGGCGCTGGCGCGCGCCAATATGGAAGGCGCAGCACTGCGTTTTGCCAACCTGACCCGCTCCTACCTGGGCGAGACGATTTTACGCGCGGCGGATTTGCGCGAGGCTGTCTTGTGCGACGCCAACATGCGCCAGGTGATTTTGCACCGGGCGAACCTCAGCCGTGCCGATCTGCGCCGCGCTTATCTGGCCGTCTCCGACCTGACGGGCGCGGATTTAAGCGAAGCGTACCTGCAAGGGGCGAACTTCTGGCAGACGCGCTTGCAGGGCGCAACGCTGTTGGGGGCTTTCCTGGAAGGTGCGATCTTCGAGTATGCCCGTTTCGACGCCACAACCATCCTGCCGGACGGCTCACACTGGTCGCCGGAGGTGGAGATGGCGCGTTTTACCGACCCCGCGCACCCGCTTTTCTGGTCGCCTGACCATTTGAACGGCGCGCACAGGCGTTAATTGTAGGAGCGTGTAAGATGTCCCTCTGGCGTATCATCATGGCGCTGATTTTTCCGCCCTTTGCCGTGATTGATAAAGGCTGCGGCGCGATTGTCCTGGTGTTTTTACTGACGATGGCCGGGTGGTTTCCCGGCGTGGCGGCGGCGCTGTTTTTCGCCTATCTCGATTCGCAGAACGGCGGTCGCCGCCCTGACCGGAATCTGCGCTATGTGCAGGTTCCGGCGGGTGAAGCCGACCTGTACGAAAAACCTAAACGCAAGGGCGCTTATGTGCGCCTGAGCGATGGCGACGTGCTGGAGGTGGTCGAAGATGATGGCCGTCCGCTGATCGCCCCGGAGGATAAGGCCAAACGCGATGATTTAATCGAATCCTGATTCGATTTTTCCTCCATTATCCGTTACAATACAAAAACGCCCGTTGAGCCAGGGGTTAATGCCCCTGGTTTGTATTGGTTTGGAGAAGGAGGTTTGTACCTTGCACGTCGTGGTATTTACCCGCAGTACGCCGGATACTGCCGCCAGAGTCGAGGTAGGCAAAGACGGCAGTGTGACCTGGGGCGACGCTGCTATGGTCGTCAATCCCTGGGACGAATACGCCCTGGAAGAAAGCATTTTGCAGGCTAAAAACGCCGGTGGTAAGGCCACCGTCATCGCCATCGGCCCGGAGCAGCATAACGACGCGCTCAAACACAGCCTGGCCATGGGCGTGGACGAGGCCGCCCGTGTGTGGGACGCCGCGCTGGAAAACGCTGACAGCCTGGCATATGCCGCCGCCGCCGCCGGCGCGGTCAAAAAACTAGGCGACGTAGACCTGGTGATCCTGGGCAAAGAAAGTATTGACGTGGGGACCGACCAGCACAATTACCAGATCGCCCGCAAGCTGGGCTGGCCGATGTTGAGCTACGTCTCGAAGATCGCCGCCGTAGATTACAGCGCCCGCACCATCAAGGTCGAACGCCTGCTGGAGCAGGGGCGGCAGATCGTCACCAGCCGGCTGCCTGCCGTCATCAGCGTGATGAAGGACATCAACGAGCCACGCTATCCATCGTTCATCGGCATTCGTAAAGCGTCGAAGGCCGTCATCCCGGAATGGTCGCTGGCCGACCTGGGCGTGTCGCTGCCGCCGACCCGGACGCGCACGCTCCGGCTGATGAACCTGCCGGCGCGCGAAGGGCAGGTGGAGATGCTGGACGGCACGCCGGAGGAACAGGCCGCCAAACTGGTTGAGCGTTTGCTGGAGGAAAAGGTTTTATGAGCGCCGTTTTTGTCTGGATCGAAACCTTTAAAGGAAACGCCGGCCCCACCAGTTGGGAAGCCCTGGGAGCGGGGCGGCTGGTGGCCGACAAAATGGGTGTGCCGCTGGCTGCCCTGGTGTTTGGGGAAAACGCGAACGCGGTGGCCGCCGAGGCGGGCCAATACGGCGCGGATAAAGTCCTGGTGTGCGATGATGCGACGCTGCACGGCTTCCGCCTGGAACCCTACGCGGCGCTGCTGGCGAAGCTGGTGACGGAACACCAGCCGAAAGCGGTGCTGGCCGTCGGCACGACGCGCGGGCGCGAACTGCTGGCCGCCGCCGCCGCCGATACCGATTCCGGCCTGCTGACCGAAGTCACCAGCCTGGAAGTGCAGGACGACGGCAGCATCAGGGTCGTGCGCCCGGTGTATGCGGGGAAAATCCTTAGCGAAGCGGCGGGCAACCCGGACGGCGTGCAGTTCCTGGCGCTGCGGGGGCGTGCTTTTAAGGCCAATGCGCCAAAGCCGGACGCCAAAGCGGAAGTGACGGCGGTGCAGCCGGCCCTGGCCGAAGACCAGATCGCCACCAAAATCGAGGGGTTTGAGGAAGAAACCGGCACGGTCAACCTGACGGACGCGGCGATTATCGTGTCCGGCGGGCGCGCGATGGCGAACAACCCGAAGGAAGCGCCGGCGGGTACGGCCAACCCGGAAGTCTGGAAAGCGCAGGATGGTTTTGAGAACGTGCTGAAGCCGCTGGCAGACGTGCTGGGCGGGGCCATCGGGGCCAGCCGCGCGGCGGTGGACGCCGGGTACATCCCCTACGCGCACCAGGTTGGACAGACCGGCAAAACCGTCAGCCCCGATCTATACATCGCCTGCGGCATCTCCGGCGCGATTCAGCACCAGGCCGGTATGCGAACCAGTAAGGTGATCGTTGCCATCAACAAGGATGCCGAAGCGCCCATTTTTAAGCTGGCGCATTATGGGCTGGTTGGCGATCTGTATAAAATCGTGCCGGCGTTAACGGCGGAGTTGAAGAAACGCCTGGGAAAGTAATAGCGATATTAAATTGTTTAGCGGGGATTTACAATTGGTTTGTAAGTCCCCTTTTTTGTTCGTGTTTTCAAACTTTTCGCACCCTGTTCTTCAATAGCATAGATGGAGCGTTGTATAAAGAGGAATAGAAATTCGTTACATTGCAGAAAAGCGCACAAGATGGTGAATGTCATCTACATCGAAGACGAGGAAACTGAGGCTCTTTTGTTCCAGATTGGCCTTGCCCCACGTGGGATTAACGTCCTCCACATCCCTGATGCACAACCAGAAAGCCTGATCGTCCTGGAAACGCCCGAATATCAGCGGGCGCGCGTGCTGTTTTTCGACCTGTGGATCAGCGGGGTCAGCGGCATTGATCTGGCGCGTTCGCTGCGCGACCAGGGCGACGAGCGCCCGTTTTTCCTGGTCACGGCTGCCGAAAACCCCAACCCGGCCCTGCTGCGGCAGCTTCGCCTGGGGTTTCTTCAAAAGCCCCTCGATTTTGCTCAGGTGGCCGACCTCATTCTGTCCGCTGCGTAAAAGGTGCGCCTCTTTACACTCCGGCGGGTTGCTGTTAAAATGAGGTTAACGACGGGGGTGAAATAGGTTCGACAGGGGAGGCTAAGTCCGTACTGCAAGTCGCGGCGCCTAACACCGCGTTATCAATGGGCAAAGGCATAACTGCCAACAACAACACTTACGCTCTGCCGATGGCCGCCTAAGGCCTAAAGCCGAGCGCTGGCCTTGCGAGGTCAGCCGTCCGCGCCAGCCGTCCCCATCCGGGTGGATCCGCGGGCGTCACCAAAGATCGGGGTGCGGTTTATTGACGCCGATACGATAAACCAAAGACACATCGGCTAGTCACAGGCATACCCCGCCGGTTGGGGCTGCCTGCGGCGAAAGCAAAGAACCGGCTAAACTTGTAGACGTGCGTCCTTGAATCTTCTGGACGGGGATTGCAAAGTCCCCCACCTCCACTGCACCAGGCAAAAACGGCCCCTGCCGATGGCGGGGCTGTTTTGCTGTAGGCTGCAAGAAGCGGTTTAGCGTCTGTGATATGGCGCGAATGGCGCGTTTTGAGCGAGAATAGAACATCAAGGGCAGGTTGTACGGCGAATGAGAGGCGACATGAACCCACTGTTCAGGTTTTTGAAACCCCGGCGCCTGGTAAACGCCGATATTCGTGATGTCTCTGATCTGGATACGCCGCTGGGGCGGGAAGTGCTTGCCATCTACGAGCAGGCTTTCCCGGAAGTCGAACGTGACCCGGTGGAAAACATCGCCGCCAGCCTGAAGAATCCCGACCCGGATACGGACATGACCCGCCTGCGCGCGTTGGCCGAGGAAAACAGGGTCGTCGGGTTCACCTACTTTTCGACCTACAAAGACTATTATCTCGGCTTTCTGAAGTTCATCGCCGTGCGCCAGGACATTCGCGGCAAGGGTTACGGCCCGCTTCTGTTACAGGATGCGATTCAGCAGGTGCGCGCCGACGGCAGGCGGGCGACCGGCTGGCCGTACCTCGGTCTGGTGCTGGAGGTCGAACGCCCCGAAACTGCCGAAAGTGACCAGGATCGCCAACTGCGCGAACGCCGTATCCAGTTTTACCGGCGTAACGGCGCAGTGATGATCGAAGGTACTGACTATATTGCGCCGCCGGTCGCGCTCGGCCAGCCGCCGCTGCCGTTTCATTTGATGGTTTTGCGCGCCGTCCCCAAATATGGAATGCAGCGCTGGCTGCGAAAAAACGCCGTCAAGGCGCTGCTGATGGAAGGTTATGGCGAAGACCCGGACAGCTGGTTTGTGCGCCATGCGCTGGAAGTCCGCCACTTGGCCCGGCGGCCCGCGCCCTGACTGTGATTACAACAGCGGCTGTTCGTAAAACGCTGCCCCATCGAGACGAACAAGGGGCTAAAAGCCCCCTGCTGACGATTGTATGCTGGATGTCTGAGTCGCCCGGCGCGGCCTGCGCGCCTGACTGCTAACCCACCGCGCCGCTCTGAGGCAGCTCCTGGTCGGTTTCCGTTTCAGTTTCTTCCGCCGGCGGTGTGTCTGGCATTGCCGCCAGGTCGGCAGGCGGCGCGCCGTATTCCAGCGGGGCCGGCATATCTCCGTCCGGCAAGCTTTCCTGCGGGGGGACGACGGCGTAATCCGTGTCCGGGGCTGCCGGGGGCGCGTCCGTCGGGCTGTTCAGGATAGTTGTTGTTTCGGCGGCGGCGGTTAATTCGATGCCGGCTGCCGGCGCGTCTGCCGGGGGCTGCATCTCAACGGAGACCTCGCTGTAGGTGTTGACGGTGGTCTGCACATCCATGCCGGACTTTTTACCGGCTGTCACAATGGATTGAATAGCAGCAGCCTGGTCATCGCTCAGGTTGGCGGCGGCGATCATGCGCGCCAGCGGGTCGCGCGGGACGTTCTGGGCTTCTTCCTGCTCGGCAGAGGCGGTGAAAATCTGCCCCCATTGGTTGACCTCCGCCGTAAAAACGGCTTCGCTGGTCATGACCACTCTGGGAAAGATAGGCGTGATGTCGCTGAAGGGCAGGCGGTCATCGTCCGGGGCCAGCAGGCGGATTTTTTCCAGGCCCAGCACGGCGTCCCGGTAAATGGCGCTCTGGCGATCCCATCCATAGATCTGCCGAAAAGCGGCCAGCAGGGCGGAAAGCGCCGGCAGCACCGCCGAGATGAGCGCCAGCAGGGGGATGGCGGTGGACGCGCTGATGGTTGCCAGCAGGGACGAAAGCGTCATGATGAACGTGCCGAGCGTGAACGTAAAGTCGGAATTCAGGTCGTTTTCACGGATGCGGCTTTCATAAAATGTAAGCTGCCCCTGCAAACGTTTTTCCAGGTAGATGTTGAACAGCAGCGCCAGGTCTTCGGGGCTGTGCGGCTGGGAGTCCAGATGGTTGGGAAGCTGGTTAGCTGACATTTTCCTGTTCCTTAATCCGCGCGTCAATCACCGTTTCCCGCAGCTTTTGCACCCGCTCGTTTGTGTCATACGGCGGCAGGTGCGCCAGATATTTAAAGTATTGCATTCGGAGTTCTTCGGTCAGGCGGCGGTTTTTCGCCCAGCGTTTTTGCGGTTCGCCCCGGTTGCTGAGGGCGGTAAAAAAGGCCGTGACCGCGCCGACCAGCGCCGTCAGATAACCGAAGATGCGCGTCCAGGTATTGCCGCCGCCGGCCTGCGCCGTAAAGGGCGCGTCTTCCAGCGTCACGTCGCCGTCGCCCACTTCGGCGGTAGCGGCGATGTCCGGCTGCGTGACTGCCGCGGCAGCCGCCGACTGTTCCGCCGCAGCGGTGAAGGGATTGTAGACATAGGTGGTAAGCGTGCCGAACAGGGTGGTCAAAAACGCGCCCAGGATGAACACCCACTGGTAGAGGTAATACCGGTTCTGGTAATACTTGGCGCGCTGGCTGAACTGGTAAAAGGTGGGTAAAAGATGCTGGTCTAAATCGCGCATATCCTGGGCGATGACCGGGTGTTTGGCGGGGTCGTGCTGCTCCCAGATTTTGGGGGAAACAAAACCGTCCCACTCTAACATCTGCTGGTAGGTGGCTTCGTCTGGCCGCTCCCAGTCGGTCGAGATGCCGCGCAGGACGGGACGCCGCCGGATAAAAAATAAATTTCGGAACTGTGATGGTTTTTTCTGCACCTTCACCGACATAAAGGACTCCCTTGAAAATAAGTTCCAAGTTCCGAGTGCTGAGTTCCGAGACAAGGCGAAAACGATTCAACACGGAGTCTCAAACGTTATGGGTATGGCATGACATATTTTGTGCTGAGTTTTGCCTTTAACGGCTGGCCGCGTATTTTAGTATACTGGCGAATCGGGTTTGCCGCTATACAAGTAGGAAAATCGTTAAACTCGCCGCCAAACCACTCTTTTCTATGCGCTCTCTTGTGAATAGCAGCAAGTTTGCTAAACTGGCAACCGTTTCTGCAAGCAGCATCGAGGTAAGGCGGATGAAACGAACTACTGCCCTGCTGATTATGGGCTTAAGCCTGCTGGCGGCCTGTTCGACCGGGCCAAGCGGCGCGGAACGCACGCTGGATGCGCAGCGCGACTCGTTGGGGACGCAGATCGCGGATGTTCGCAGCGCCGCGACGCTTGAAGCCGACCGGCTGCTGGTGACTGCCGAGTTCGCGCAGACGCTTGTGGCGCAGATGCGAAATCAGAATCAGGTGCTTTCGGCCACCATCGCCGCGCTGGGCGGGGATGCCGCGCTGGTCGCGCCCCGCGCCAGCACGCCCACCTTGGCGTCTCTTCCTGTTGACCCCGCCGCGCCGCCGGTTACGGCAGAAGGCATAACGCCCGCGACGGGCGAAGCGGTGCTGGCCGCCACGCCGACCGCCGCGCCGCCGGCGCTGTATAACGCCGTCACGGCCAGGGGTGTGGGCGCGAACGACTGCGCGCTGGCGGCGGTTTCGCAGTTCACCACCGCCGACCAGAGTATTTACGTCGTGGCGACCGCCTCGAACATCCAGCCGGGCATGACGCTGGCCTCGCGCTGGTATTACGAAGGGCAGGAGGTTATCCGCCACGAGTTTACGCCGGAATTTGCCATCAGCCAGAACTGCATCTGGTTTTTTATAGACCCGGAGGAAACGCCGTTTAACCCCGGCAGATGGACGGTACAGTTGGAGGTGAACGGCCAGCCGGTCGGCGACCCGGTGGCGTTCAGCATCGGTGGGTAACGAAAAACCGGCCTAATGCGTAATAGAGTCTGGAGTGTGTTTGCAGACCCCCTCACCCCCCCGAATTCAGGGGAGCGGGGAGCGGTCTTTCGCCGAATTTGAGGCGTTTCGAGGATGAGGTTAGCGGCGCTGGCGGATATACTCTGGTCAAACGCATTCATCGTTCGAGCATAGTGAAGATATAACGAGGGATAGGGGCTGATGAGCATCAGGGTGGGTTGGGGAAGCGAAACGCAGAATATTGTCCATCTGGAATTTAAACGCGGCTGGAAGTGGCAGGATTTATACACGGCGCTCCAGCAGGCCGACGATCTGATCGTCAGCGTGCCGCACACGGTTCACCTCATTATTGACATCCGGGGCGCGGGCGGCGTCCCCGCCGACTTTATGACCGTCGCCGGCGATATGTTCAATAAGGGCAGCGCGCGCCCCAACGAAGGCAAAAAAGTGGTGGTGGGGGCGGGGCCGCTGATTCGCATGGCCTACACAGGCTTCGTGTCCACCTTCGGCAGCCAGATGAAAAACCGCCCCTTCCTGTTCGCGTCTAGTATGGACGAGGCGCGGCGAATGGTGCAGTAAGAGCCTACCCAAAAAGGCAGCGAAAAGCGCCGCTCATCTGTGCTATACTGAATCTGCTTTTGTGGGCCTGAGGGTGAAATGCGAGGTAGGCGGGTTATGTTTCATGGTGGCGGCGGCTGGTGGGTGTACGTTTGGGGCGACGAAGAAGGCAAAAAGAAACGGGTCAGTTGGGCGCTGCTGCGGCGGGTGCTGGCTTATGCCCGGCCTTATCGCGGGCACATCGCGCTGCTGCTGGCGACTATCCTGGTGACGACCGGCCTGGGGCTGCTGACGCCCCTCATCTTCCGCGATCTGATTGACCACGCCCTGCCGGACGGCGACGCCGCCCGACTGAATCTGCTGGCGGTGGGTCTGGTCGCCATCCCGGTGATAAGCGGCCTGGTGCGGGTGTTCCAGCGCAAGCTGAACGCCACCATCGGCGAAGGCGTGATTTACGATCTGCGCGTCAGCCTGTTCGAGCATATCCAGCATATGTCCATCCGGTTTTTCACCAACACCAAAACCGGCGAACTGATGAGCCGTCTGAACAACGACGTGGTGGGCGCGCAGCGCGCCATCAGCAGCACCATTGTGGACATCATCACCAACATTGTGACGGTGATCGCCACGCTGGCCGTCATGCTGGCGCTGGAATGGCGGCTGACGCTGCTGGGCGTGCTGGTGCTGCCGCTGTTTATCCTGGCGGCGCGGCGGTTGGGCAGCCAGTTGCGGGAGATCGCCCGCCGGCAGATGGAATACAACGCCCAGATGAACGCCATGATGAACGAAACGCTCAACATCAGCGGCGCGCTGCTGGTGAAGCTGTTCGGGCGCGGCAGGATGGAAGTGCAGCGGTTTGAAGACCGCGCCGGGAAAGTCCGCGATACGGGCGTGGCGCAGGCCATCCTCGGCACGCAGTTTTTTATGCTCATCGGTCTGGTCAGCGTCATCGGTACGGCGCTGGTGTACTGGGTGGGTGGGCATCTGGTATTGGGCGGTCTGTTCACCATCGGCACGATTGTGGCTTTCGGCTCGTACCTGACGCAGTTATACGGCCCGCTGCAAGCCCTGACCAATGCGCCGGTGGATTTTGCGACCTCGATGGTCAGCTTTGAGCGCGTGTTTGAGGTGATTGATCTGCCGCTAGAAATCAACGACCGGCCCGGCGCGGTGGCGCTGGACGGCGTGCGCGGCGAACTGGTTTTCGACCATGTAAGTTTTAAGTATGAGCTGCGTCCCGAAACGCTGTTGAGCGATGTCGAGCGTGTTGGGCGCATGGATAACGTGCGGGCGGTTTTTTCCGGCGACATGAAACCGGGCAACGGCGGCAGGTTGGAGCGCGCGCCGGCGGTCAGCCAAGCGCGGGAACTGGCGCTGCATGACGTGTCGTTCGAGATTCAGCCGGGGCAGTTGGTGGCGCTGGTCGGCCCCAGCGGCGCGGGCAAAACCACGCTGACGTATCTCATCCCGCGCCTGTACGACCCAACCGAGGGGCGTATTCTGCTGGATGGCCGCGACCTGCGCGACATTCAGCTGGAGTCGCTGGCGGCGCAGATCGGCATGGTGACGCAGGAAACGCACCTGTTCCACGACACCATCCACACCAATCTGCTGTACGCCAGACTGGACGCGACCCAGGCGGAGATCGAAGCGGCCTGCCGCGCGGCCAACATTCACGACTTCATCGCCGGGCTGCCGGACGGTTACGATACGATTGTCGGCGAACGCGGCTACCGCCTGAGCGGCGGCGAAAAACAGCGTCTGGCGATTGCGCGTGTCGTCCTCAAAGACCCGCGTATTCTGGTGCTGGACGAGGCTACCAGCCACCTGGACAGCCAGTCGGAGGTACAGGACGCGCTTAAAACCGTGATGGCCGGGCGCACCAGCATCGTGATCGCGCACCGCCTCAGCACCATCCTGGCCGCCGATCTGATTCTGGTGCTGGATCGCGGCGGCATCGTCGAGCGCGGCACGCACGCCGAGCTGCTGGAGCAGGAGGGTTTGTACGCGCAGCTTTACGAGACGCAGTTCAAACGCGAGCGGGAAGCGGTATAGCGGATAGTCAGTAGTCAGAAGACGAGCGGGAATGTGGTCGTTTGTCGCTGTGATGGAATTTGCGGGCGCGTTCGCAAACCCGCCCCTAAGACGGCGCAAACGCCGGGAAAAGAATCAATGGTAGTCGCGCTGCTGGATAGTTTTGGACACGTATGACCGACTTCTACCTCATCATCGGCCTGGGTAATCCGGGCAAGGAATATGCCGACACGCGCCATAACGTCGGCTTTCGCGTCGTGGACGAACTGGCGCGGCGGCATGGGCTGGCCTTCGGCAAAAAAGAGCGCAAAGCCCTCGTCGCCAGCGGATTAATTCTGGGCAAAAAAGTCATCCTCGCCAAACCACAGACCTACATGAACCTGAGCGGCGAGGCGGTGCGCGCCCTGGTGGACTTGTACAAGGTCGAACTGCCGCGCCTGCTGGGCATCTCTGACGACCTGGACATCCCGCTCGGCAC
>QUBZ01000214.1 GCA_014338005.1 Chloroflexota bacterium
CAACCCCGGCGCTGTGAGCCTGTATCCATTTCAACTGCGGCAAGCGATGGCCTTCTTCTGCCGCCGGGCCGGAACCGTACAGAATTTCCACCTGCCGGCGCAGCGTTTCCGGCAGCTCCTCAACGGTGGCGTCCGTCCACTGCTGCACCTCCAGGCGCGGCGATACGGCCCGCAGTTTGTGCAACTGCGCTTCGGTAAACCGAACCGTGCTGGGGACAATTATTCTTTCCACCATAACCTCGATTTTACCTTACGGGGTAAGGATGCACAAGAAGATGATTTGCCGTTTGCTTAAATTCGCAGTACCATATCAATCTAAAGTTTAAACATTATCGGGAATAGCAGATTTTTGACAGGGTTAACAAGATTAACAGGATTATTTAGGTGTTTTTGATCTTGTAAATCCTGTCTGAGTATTTTTTCGATAAACTTTAATTATTATTGGTAGCAATCCTATGCCTTCTTTACAAGAAAGACTCTCTCAGCCGGGCATCCTAATTTTGGATGGGGCCACCGGCACCCAACTGCAAAAAATGGGCCTGCCGGCCGGCATGGCCCCAGAACTGTGGAACCTCCAAAACCCCAAAGCGGTCAAGCAGCATTATCGCGCCTACATCGAGGCCGGCTCCGATGCGATTTTGACCAACACCTTTGGCGGGACTCGTCCCCGCCTGGATATGGAAGGCAGCGGCCACCTGACCCACGAGATCAACCGGGCGGCGGCGGCGCTGGCCCGCGAGGCGGCGGGCGACGAGGTGCTGGTGCTCGGCTCCATGGGGCCGACCGGCTTGTTGATGGAACCGATGGGCGAGCTGACCTACGAAAAAGCGGTGGAATATTTTGCCGAACAGGCCGCAGCCCTGGCCGAGGGTCTGCGCAGCGCGATCAGCCGCCGGCAGTCGGTGCGCGTGGAACTCATTGCCAGCGAAGCGGGTGGCGCCAGCCTGGACGCCGAGGGGTCGCTCTCGCCGATTGAGAATCGCTCCGGGACAGTCACCGCCATTGTGTGCAGCATCCACGACATCAGCGCCCACAAGCGCCTGGAAGAGCAGCTTCGCCAGACCCTGGATCAGCAGGTGGAACTGAACGAGCTAAAGTCGCGCTTCGTGGCGATGGCCGCCCACGACCTGCGCAACCCGCTGTCGGTCATCCAGACGGCCATCGAGCTACTGCGCCGCTACAACGAGCGCATGACCGACGCGCAGCGCCAGGAACGCTACGAACGTATCCAGGCGAGCATCGAGTTCATGATCGCGCTGCTGGACGACATTCTGCTCATCGGCAGGGCAGAATCCCACACCCTGACCCCCAACCTGCAACGGGTGGACTTGCCGGGCCTGTGCCGCGAGATCGTGACCGAGATCGAGCAGACCAGCGCGGCGAAGCACAGGGTGGTATTTGACTTCGAGGCGCAGAGCCAGGACGCCGTGACCGACCCCAAGCTGCTGCGCCACATTCTCAGCAATCTGTTGGACAACGCAGCCAAGTATTCGCCCGCCGGCAGCACCATCACCTTCGGCGC
>QUBZ01000130.1 GCA_014338005.1 Chloroflexota bacterium
CGAGCAGGCGATCCGGGCCATCGAGAAGGCGCACGGGACTCGCGTCATCACGATGATCCATCGGCAGGAGCGGCGCAGCCTGTTCGGGTTCTCGGTGGCGCGCCACATCGACCTCGAGGACGCGCAGACGATCATCGCGGCGATCAAGGAGACGCCGGACACGGTGCCGATCGACCTCATCCTGCATACGCCGGGCGGGCTCGTGCTGGCGGCGATGCAGTCCATCCCCGACGAACTGTACGAGGCCGCCCGGCTGGACACGGGTTCGGGCTGGGCCGTTTTCCGGTCTATCACCTTCCCGCTGATCGCCCCGGCGCTGGGAACGGTGGCGCTGCTGCGGCTGGTAGAAACCTTCAAAATTCTCGATATACCCTTTTCGATGCTCGGCGGCGGGCCGGGTTCGGCCACCCAGACCTATTCCTATTACGTGTATATCACCGGCCTGCGGAACTTTAACATGGGTTACGCCTCGGCGCTGGCCTATATCTTGGTGATTATCGCCATCATCATCAGCACGGTCTATTTCTGGCGCGTTCGCGCGCGCTTCGAGTAATGCAGCAGGAGTAAACGTTTATGGCAACCCTGAAGAAAGAAGCCGTCATGCAGCCCGTTCGCACCGTCCAGATCGGGCGTTCGCCGCTGGCGCGTACCCTGCTGTGGGTGGCTGTTTTGATGGCGGTGATATGGGTGCTGTACCCGTTCGTGTGGGCGGTCATCACCTCGTTCAAAACCCAGCGCGAGGCGCTGGAGCCGACCATCATCCCCTTCCTTCAGTTCCAGCCCAGCGCGGAAAACTGGTCGGCGGAGCTGGGCCTGGGCGCGCGCGAGACGACGCTGGCGCTGGGCAACAGCATCGCCATCTCCATTGGGGCGACTGTGCTGGCAACCGTCTTGGGTACGCTGACCGGCTACGCGCTGGCGCGTTTTCGCTACGGCATCGGCAACCGCAACATCGTATCGTGGGTGCTGTCGCAGCGGTTTCTGCCGCCGGTCGCCACGCTTATCCCGTTTTTCCTGGTGCTTCAGCGTTTGCAGATGATTGATACCGTGCCGGGGCTGATTCTGGTGAACACCACCTTCACACTGCCGTTCGCCATCCTCATCATGCGCGATTTCTTCGCCGATTTCCCGGACGAAATCGAAGAAGCGGCGCTGGTGGACGGCGCGAACCCGCTGCAAATCTTCCTGCGGGTGGCGCTGCCGCTGGCGACGCCGGCCATCACGGCGGCGGCCATCATCTGCTTCGCCTTCGCCTGGAACGAATACCTGTTCGCCAGCGTTATCGCGCCGAAGGATGCCAAACCGTATACCTTCCTGGTCGCCAGCACCAGCACAGTGCGCGGCGTGCATTTTGGCTATCTGGCAACCCGCATGTTGATCGCCATCACGCTGCCGGTGGTGCTGTCGCTGTTCGTGCAGCGGTATATCGTGCGCGGCCTGTCGCTGGGCGCGGTGAAGGGCTAACACGCCGCCCTACATTCCTTAACACTGCTGTGATACAATGCGGGCGACCCCAAAATGTGAGTAGAAACAAGGGATAACCCGTGTTAACTGTTAGAGATGATATTCGCAACATTGCGATCATCGCGCATGTAGATCATGGCAAAACCACGCTGGTAGATGGAATGCTCCGGCAGGCGAAGGTCTTCCGCGACTCGGCCAACGTCGGCGAGCGCATCCTGGACTCGAACGACCTGGAACGCGAGCGCGGCATCACCATCCTGGCGAAAAATACCGCCGTCACCTGGGGCGGCGTCAAAATCAACATCGTGGACACCCCCGGCCATGCCGATTTCGGCGGCGAGGTCGAGCGCGTGCTGAACATGGTGGACGGCGCGCTGCTGCTGATTGACGCCGTGGAAGGCCCGATGCCGCAGACGCGCTTCGTGCTGCGTAAGGCGCTGGCGCTGGGGCTGCGGATCATCGTCGTCATCAACAAGGTAGACCGCCCCTTCGCCCGCGTGGAGGAGGCGCTTAACGAAACCTTCGACCTGTTCATTGAACTGGGGGCCAGTGACGAACAGGCCGAGTTTCCGGTTATTTATGCCATCGGCCTGGCCGGGCGGGCCGGTTATTCGGCTTCGACGGTCGGGGACGACCTGATACCGCTGTTTGAAACCATCCTCAAGGAAATCCCCGGCCCGCGCGTGGACCCGGACGCGCCGCCGAAACTGTTGGTGACGACGCTGGAATACGACAACTACAAAGGGCAGATCGGCGTTGGGCGGCTGCTTTCCGGCGTGATGAAAAAGGGGATGCCGGTCGCACGCATCACGCCGCGCGGCGAGCGTTCCACCGGCACGATTGAATACCTGTTCACCTACCATAACCTGACCAAACTGGATGTCGCCGAAGTGCAGGCCGGGGACATCCTGGCTTTCGGCGGGCTGGACGAAATTTCCATCAGCGATACGATTGCCGATCTTTCCGTGACCGAACCGCTGCCGGCCATCAGCGTCGAGGAGCCGACCGTCCGCATGACATTTGGCGTCAACACCTCCCCGCTGGCCGGGCGCGAGGGCAAAACCGGATGGGGGACATCCCGCCGCCTGCGCCAGCGGCTGTACGACGAAACGCGCAGCAATGTCGCCCTGCGTGTGGCCGACGGCGACTCGCCCGACCGTTTTGTGGTCAGCGGGCGCGGCGAGCTGCACCTGGGCATTCTGATCGAAACCATGCGCCGCGAAGGCTACGAGTTCGAGGTCAGCAAGCCGGAAGTCATCTACCGCGAAGACCCCGAAACCGGTGAACTGCTGGAGCCGGTCGAGGAAGTGCATATTGAAGCAGCCGATAACATGGTCGGCACGGTAGTTGAACTGCTGGGGACGCGGCGCGGCGTGATGACCAACATGCACAGCGACAGCGGCACCACCTATCTGACTTACGTCGTCCCCACGCGCGGGATGCTGGGCTTCCGCTCCCACTTTTTGCGCGCCACCAGCGGCCTGGGGCAGATGCACAGCCTGCATTACGGCTACCAGCCGATGGCCGGCGATATTCCGGGGCGGCAGTTTGGCAGCCTGGTCGCCATCGAAGCCGGCCCGACGACCGCCTACGCGCTGGTGAACGTCCAGCAGCGCGGCACGTTTTTTATCGCCCCCGGCGTGGATGTTTACGCCGGCATGGTGGTCGGCGAGCATATCCGCCCTGGCGACCTGGATATCAACGTGTGCAAGACCAAACACCTGACCAACCACCGCGCCAAACCCAGCGAAACCACCGACGGCCTGAACGCGCCCCGCCAGTTAAGCCTGGACGACTGCATCGAGTTCCTGGCCGAGGACGAACTGCTGGAAGTGACGCCCCTCAGCCTGCGTATTCGCAAACGCATCCTGGACAGCGAGGAGCGCATCAAAGAGCGCAAGCGGCGGGAAAAAATCCTGGCCGGGTAACCTAGGGCGCACACCCGCAGGCCTGTTCTTCTCTTTAATTAACTCAATCCAAGACGCCACAAGCCGGCATCGCTGCCGGCCTGCGTGCTTTACCACCCATCGGTAAAAAAGCTGCCGACCAGCGGTCAATCGTAGGCTGCGGCATTTGACATCCTCGCTGACCAGACGCTAATATCCGAGGCATGGAACTAAAGTACCGTCTGGCGCGTCTAAATCGGTATGCGGTGGTTCTCAGCGGCCTCTTCGTTTGGATTAAGGTGAGCGAAAGGTTGGCTCGTTACGATAACCTAACGAATCGCGTAACCGGCGGGACGCGAATATGGTTAGCACGCGCATGGGCGATAAACAAATTCAACCTGTAACCACGAGCCGAGAGATCGCACTGGCGCGGCGTTCGCGCCCGCGCGGGCTGGTCGGGCAGATCAGTACAGTGCTGCTGGAGCCGGGGACATTCTTCCGCGCCCTGCCGCTGAACGAGGGCAGCCGCCAGTGGGTATGGGCGGCGCTGCTGATTCTGGCGCTGGTCGGCTTTAGCGCCGTGCGCCAGGAGGCGCTCTCCGGCGGCGCGGCCGGCGGCACGGCTTCACCGCCGGCGCTAAACCAGGGCGGATCGGGCGGATCGTCGCTGTTCCCATCAGATTCGAGCGGATTTCCCGGCGGCGCGCTGCCGTCGCCTTTCGACACCGGCGCGGGCACAGGCACAGACAGTTCGGCCTCCGGTTCAAACGTTTCGGCCACCTGGACGACGGCGCTGCTGGCGGCCAGCAGCGTGATTCTGGGTTGGGTCGTCCAGATGGTGATGTTATGCGAGGTGTCGCTGTTCAACGGAACCGCGCCGCGTCTGGGCCGCAATCTTCAAATCGCCGTCTGGTCTACTGTCCCGGTCGGTTTGATGGCGGCGCTGCAGCTGCTGTACTTCGCAGCGGGCGGCACGGCGGGCCAGCCGGGTTTATCCGGGCTGCTGGCCGAATGGGATATTTACGCCGATATGCCGGTTTTCGGCAAAAGCGTGCTGCTGTCCCTCACCAGCCGGCTGACGCTGTTCTGGCTGTGGAGTCTGGTGCTGTTATACATCGGCGGGCGCATGGCGCTGCGCGGCAAAACCTGGGCCGTGCTGCTGGTGGTGGTGGCCTGGGCGCTGGTGGTGGTGCTGCTGCCGGTGTTAACCGGGGCGGTCGCCGCGCCGGAATCCGAAACACCGGCTGCCGATCTGCCGGCGGGGCTGCCGAACCTGTTCGATCTGTCATCCGAAGGCGAAACCCTGCCCGGCGGCGAAACGCTGCCCGACCTGTTCACGCCGCCGGATGGACAAAATCCGGCGGGTGACACGCTGCCGGGTGATGTCGAGCCGGAAAGCACGCCGCCCGCCGGGCTGTTCGCGCCGCCGGACGAACAAACAGCCGAGCCGGAAGCCGAGCCGACCAGGGCAATCGCGCCGCTGCCCCGGAGTACGCCGCGACAGTAAGGTAAAACGAGTGTGTTTTAGCGTTAATGCGGAACTGAAAAATTTGAAATTTACGGCAGGTAAGTGACGATGATCGAACCCAGTACCGGTAATGGCAGCGCCCCGGCCATAATCGTCGGGCGCGATCTGCATAAAATCTTCACCCTGGGCGACCAGCAGGTACACGCGCTGAACGGCGTGAACATCGCCGTTCCGCAGGGGCAGTTCATCGCCATCATGGGGCCGAGCGGCTCCGGCAAAAGCACGCTGTTATACCTGCTGGGCGGCCTCGACCGCCCGACGATGGGAGACATCCTGGTTGCCGGGCGCTATTTGAACACCCTGGGCAGCGAAGGCCTGGCGGATTTCCGCCGCGCGACGGTTGGCTTCATCTTCCAGGCGTTTCATCTGGTGCCGACGCTGACGGCGCTGGAAAATGTGGCGCTGCCGGGCGTGTTCGCCGGCATACCGCGCGATTTACGCGAGCAGCGGGCGATCAGACTGCTGGCGGCGCTGGGTATGGCCGACCGGCTCGACCACCGCCCCTCGCAGCTTTCCGGCGGCCAGCAGCAGCGGGTTGCCGTCGCGCGCGCGCTGTTCAACGACCCGCCGATCATCATGGCCGACGAACCGACCGGCGCGCTGGACAGCAAAACCGGCCAGACGGTGATGAAACTGCTGCGCTGGTTATGCACCCGGCAGGGTAAAACCGTCCTGGTCGTCACCCACGATTCCAGCGTGGCCGGCTATGCCGAGCGTGTGGTCAACCTGATGGACGGCGTTATCACCCAGGATTACCGGCGGCGGCTTAAACAGGGCCGCAGCGGCAACGGCATCCACCTGCCGCCCGCCGAGAAAGAGGTAATGCCCGATGCGTAACAGAGAATGGACGCGCAGAAGCGCGTCCCTACCCGCGCCCTTACGAAAAATCATGTCTGTGCATGGACGATTAATCGTCCGCGCCCTGCTGCTGGCGCTGGTGATGGCTGTCACCGTCATGTCGTGGCAGGCATCGGCGCAGGAAAGCACGCCGGAAGCGACCGAAGCGCCGCCCGCCCCGGAAGCGCCGCAGGACAAGATACTGTTCCAACTGCCCGCCACCTTCGACGATTTTCAGCCCAGGAGCGTCATCAGCGGCCAGGGCGGCAGTCTATCCATTTTTGGCAGCGGCTTCCCGACCGATGCGGCAGTGGCGCTGGAAGGCATCGGCCTGCTGCCGGCCACCTTCATCAACGCCAACGCGCTGTCGGCGGCGCTGCCAACCAGCCTGCCTCCAACAGTCGACTCGGAAGGCCGGGGGGGCGGCTACAAGGTGCTGATTTACATCGCCGGACAGCCGCCGCTGGAGTGTATCTGCGGCGGGACGAGCGCGACTCTGGTGGTTCGTCCCGCGCCGACCAGCATCCCGCCGACCAGCATCCCGCCGACCGCCGCCCCGCCGCCGACTGCCGCGCCGCCGCCGACCGACATCCCCGGCGCGCCGAACCTGCTGGTGCGGAATTTTAACGCCAACCCGACGACCGTCGCGCCCGGCGGAACAGTGAATTTTACGGTCGAAATCGTTAATGCCGGCACACGCCCGGCGCTGGGGCTGTCCGTCTCGGTAGACCCCGGCGGCAAGTTCATCCCGGCCAACGGCCAGGCTACCATCCTGCTGCCCGACCTGGGCGTGAACGCCGCGACGGTGGTCGGCATCCCCGTCACCGCCGCCGAGGACACGCCGTCCGGGCCGCAGACCGTGACGATCACGATGGCCTACCGCGATTTCACCGGCTCGGCCTACACCGCCAAAGGCTCGCTGACCGTCAACGTGCAGAAGGCCGCGCCGCGCGCCGCCCAAGTCACGCTTTCGCGGTATATGTTCGACCCGAATCCGGTTGAGCCGGGCAAGGAGGCGCTGCTCACCATCCTGGTCACTAATTCCGGCAGCGCCGCCGCCTCGCAGGTCTTGGTGCGGGTGGGCGATGGTAATATTCTGCTGGCCGGCCCGCAGGGCGACAGCTTCCCGGTGGGCGACCTGGCCGCCGGGGCCAGCGCCAGCGTGGAAATGCCGCTCATCGTCAGCGCCGCTGCCAAACCCGGCCCGCAGCCGCAAAGCCTCAAAATCAGCTATCTTCAGGAAGGCGAGGCCAAAGAAAACACCGCCAGCATGACCATCAACGTCGCCAAGCTGGTGCCGACTTCCCCGGTGCTGCTGCTGGACACCTTTGAAACCGGCAAAACATTTTTGCAGCCCGGCGAGCAGTTCACCGCCAACCTGACGATTAAAAACGTCGGCGAAGAACCGGCCCAGAACATGCTGGTGACGTTCGGTACGGTCAGCCCCGGCGCGCCCAGCGGCAATGACGACAATAATTCCGGCACGAACACCACCGGCACCACCACCCCCAGCACGACCTTCGCGCCGCTGGGGTCGGGCGGCACAGTTTTTGCCGGGACGATTGAAGCGGGCGGCGGTTTCATCAATTTAACGCAGGAGTTTATCGTCAGCGGTTCGGTGGACAGCGGCATTTATACGCTGCCCATCACACTGCGCTACCAGAAGGCCGACGGCTCGGCAGCGCAGGAAACGCTCAACGCCAGCCTGGTGGTCATCCTGCCGCCCCGCCTGAACCTAGAACTGCAGCCGCCGCTGCCGGAGCAGACCAACGTCGGCGAGCCGCTGACGCTGTCGTTAAAAATCTCCAACCGGGGGCGGAAATCGGTCAACTTCAACAGCGCGGCGGTAGCAGCCGAAAACGGCGAAGTGGTGGAAGGCGCAGAGACGCCCCTCGCCACGCTGCGGGCGGAGGACGATACCTCCATCTCGGCGATCATCATCCCGCCGGAAGAAGGGCCGGTGAAAATTACCATCACGCTCAACTACATTGACGATCTGAACAAACCCCAGAGCATCGTGCAGACCTACGAACTGGAGGCCGTCCTCGCGCCGCCGCCGCCCACATTTGAACCGCCGCCGGATTCGCTGTTCCCTGTCCAGGGCGAAACACCGCAGGCCGCCCCCGATGACCTGCTGGGAAGGCTGCTGTTGGGTTTCCTGGGGTTAGGCAGTTAAGATGTTCTACGAACTGGCGATGCTGGCGATTAACAACCTGGGGCGCGCGCGCGCCCGGCTGCTGATGACCTCCGGCGGCGTGCTGGTCGGCACGACGGCGGTGATTATCCTCATCGCCCTGACGATTGGCTTGCAGGAGTCCGCCGAATCCGGCTTCGGCAGCAGCGCCGCCCTGACCGAAATCCAGGTTTATCCCAACTATGCCCCCAACCCGGACGGCTCGTTCCCGGAAACCGTCCCGGAACTGACCGCCGAAACCGTGCGCCAGCTCTGGCAGATTCCCGGCGTGGCCGCCGTCATCCCGATGGTCAACTTGCAAGGCGGCGAGATGCTGGCCGGCGAGTACACCGGCTACACCCAGATTTTAGGCGTGGACCCGACGCTGCTGCCGTATATGGGCTTGCAAGTGACGAAGGGACAGCTAACGCTGGAGCGCGGCCAGGCGCTCATCGGCGCGCACGCCGGAGATTATTTCAACAACCCCAAAACCTCCGGCGACACCTACCAGCCGGTGCAGGTAGACCTGTTTGAAACGCCCTTTAAGGTCAAACTGTACCAGTACACCAGCGCCACCCCCACCGAACGCCGGGTGGACATCACGCCTGCCGGCCTGCTCCAGGAAGGAACCAGCATGTACGATTACGCTCTGATCGTGCCGCTGGAGGATGTCATCCGGCTGAACGAATGGATCACCGGGCAGGAGATAGACACGAAAAACTTCCGCTACGATCAGATCGTCGTGCGCGCCACCGACCGCGAAGTGACGCTGGATGTTTCCACCGCCATCCGCGAACTGGGATATTCGGCGGGCGGCATGGGCGATTTTCTCAACCAGATCAACAGCTTCTTTGGCACGATGCGCCTGATGCTGGGCGGCGTGGGCGGCGTGGCGCTGCTGGTGGCGGCCTTCGGCGTCGCCAATACGATGACGATGGCGATTTTGGAGCGCACCAAAGAAATCGGCCTGATGAAAGCCATCGGGGCCAGCGACCGCGATATTCTGACCGTTTTTTTGATCGAGGCCGGGCTGGTGGGCCTCGCCGGCGGGCTGGCCGGGGTGGGGCTGTCCATGCTGCTGCGGGACGCCATCAACCAGGCGGTGATGAACTCCGCCATCGACCCGGCGGCGGGCGGCATCATGTTCCTGCCCATCAATCCGGGGCAGATGGGCAGCGGCCTGATTATCATTCCGCCGGAACTGTCTTTATTCGCGCTGACGCTGGCGACGCTGGTCGGCCTGGGCGCGGGGCTGTACCCGTCGCTGCGGGCGGCGCGCCTGCCGCCGGTCATCGCGCTGAAGATGGAATAAACCGTTAAAGGCATTCAGGCGGGGGCCTGCCCTGAAGACAGCGCATCCCCGGCCAGCAGCGCGCGCGCGGCCTCGTCCAGGGCGCGGGTTTTGCCGTGTTCCCAGCCGGTTTTGACCTGCTCCGGCGGCAGCGCGGCTTGCAGTTCAAACAGCAGCCGCTCGGCCTCGTCCTGCGTTTTATCGCTGCCGTCGGGGTGATGCAGCGCCAGCGCCAGCAGTTCTACGGCGTTTTCCGGCTGGCCGCGCCGGACGAACAGCGCGCCGATGGCGGCCAGCGTTTCCAGCATCAGGGGGTGATCTGGCAGCGCCGCCGCGATTTCCAGCGCCGCGCGCAGATGTTGGGCGGCCTCGCTGAACTGCCCCGCCGCCGTCGCCAGCCGCCCCAAAGCCGCCAGCGTCAGCGCGCTGGCCCAGCGGTCGCCGGATTTTTGAAACAGCGCCAGCGCCTCCTGGCACAAAACCTGAGCCTCTTTGGGGTTGCTGGCCGCCAGCGTCAGCAGCCGCTCGAAAGCCTCTTGCAGCGGGCCGCGGGCGTTCGATTCCTGGTACGCCGCCAGGCTGTCCCGGAACGGCTGGCCGGTTACAACCGGAATTTCCTGAGTCGTGCTGGTAATCGTGCCGGCTATGCTCCACTGGCTGCCGGCCTCGCGGGAAAGCGCCAGGCTTTGCTGGTAAAGCTGTTTGGCTTCGCCCAACTGGCCCAGGTCGTAGGCCACGCTGCCCAGGTTATTCAGCAGGCGGGCGATGCCGGCCTGGTCGCCGATTTCCCGGTAGATGCTGAGGCTGTTCTGGTAACAGACGCGCGCGCGGTCATAGTCGGCCATCGCCTGTGCTGCGTCCCCCAGGCTGCGGTGGGCATCAGCCTCGCCCTGCCGGTCGTTTAAAGCGCGGCAGGCTTCCAGGTTATCCTCGTAAAGCCGCCGGGCTTCTTCATACTGGCCCAGGCCCAGCCGCGCCCCGCCGATCTGCCGCCGCAGCGCGATCTGCCGCTGCCGGCGTTCGGCGCTTGGCTCGGCGTCTCCGGCGGAAACCAGCGCCAGCGCGCGCGTCAGCCAGTATACCGCCTCACGGTAGGCGCCGCTCACCAGTAAATGCCCGCCGGCCAGCGCCGCGTAGTGTTCTTCTTTGGCCGGGCTGCCCGCCCTGGCATAATGGTAGGCGATGGCGGGCGTGTGTTCCGGCCTGTCCGCGTAAACGCGCTCCATCGCGGCGGCCACGCGCCCATGCAGCGCCCGCCGCGCTTCTTCATCCAGGTCAACCAGCACGCCGTCGCGCAGTTTGTCGTGGGCGAAACGCCACTGCCCGTCCAGGACATCCAGCACGGCGGCATCGGCGCAGCGCGTCAGCCATTGGTCGAGGTTCACCTCCGGTTCGATGGCGCGCAGCAGGTCAAGATTTAACTCGCGCCCGATGGTGGCCGCCACCCGCAGCAGGGACTGCGCCTCCGCCGGCACGCGGCTGAGCCGGCGCTGGATGATCTGCCGGACGCCGCCCTCAAACACGTGCATAGGCAGCGTCACCATGCCGATGCGGTCAAGCCGCCCGGCTTCCTCGGCCAGCACACGCACCACCTCCACCAGGAAAAACACGTTGCCTTCGGTTTCTCGCTGCAAAAGGTCTAATACCTGGGGCTGTTTTCCGGCCTGGCCCAGCATGGCGGCGCTTAACTCCGCGATGCCGGTATCACTCAGGCGCTCCAGCTTCAGCCGGTTCATGTCCGGCAGGCGGGTGGGCAGGTCAGGGCGTTCGTCATCTCGGTAGCTGCCGATCAGCAGCACCGGCAGGTCGGCGACGATCTGCGCCAGCCGCGCCAGCACGTCCAGGCTTTCGTCCGCCCAGTGTAAATCTTCCAGAATGACCACCACCGGCTGTTTCTGGCGGCGGAAAACTTCCTCGATGACGCTGAGGATGCGCGACTGCGCGGCTTTCCAGTCCACTTCCTCCGGCGGCAGCGCCCGGTCGAGCAGCGCGCCCACGTCCGGCACCAACACTTGCAGCGTGGAAAGCTGTGTATCGTCCAGTTCGGTCAGCAGGCACAACCAGCGCAGCGCAGGACGCCACAGCGAATAGGGGCTGCTGCTTTCCGCGATGCCCTGGCCGCGCAGCACCAGCGCGCCGCGCACCAGCGCCAGCGCCCGCAGTTCTTCCAGCAGGCGCGATTTACCGACACCGCTTTCGCCCGATACCAGCCAGGCGCTTCCCGTCCCGGCGGCGGCTTTTTCCAGCGCGTCGGAGAGTTTTTTCAGTTCTTCGTCACGCCCGACCAGCCGCGCGGCCTGCAAAAAACTCTCCCGCGTGGCGGCGGTTTCCAGCGGCAGCGGTTG
>QUBZ01000131.1 GCA_014338005.1 Chloroflexota bacterium
GGGATGTCCGCGCCGGTGGCGGTGGAGGGGTCGGGGCCGTCGTAACCCAGCACGTAAAACGGCAGGCCGAAGTGATGGGCGGCGATGGCGTGCGCCAGCAAAACCCGCAGAATCGTTTCGCGCGTTTCGACCGGCAGTTCTCGCCACAATTCCAGAAAATCCATCGTTTCCTCAGCTTATTTACCCATTTTGCCGCTTAAACAGGGGGATATTGCCGCAAAAGCGCCCGCCGCACAACCCTAACGTACCCTGTTAAACCGCGCATCGGCGGTGATAGACTAATACATAAACCGGCTTAATCTGCATACTGGCAGTGGGCTTAAGCCCGCTGTTGGAAGCAGACATTTTCCTCTGTTGTAGTGTTTAGGATCGTCTGGCCGGATGATTGGCAGGGCTGACTGATGAAACGTTTGATGGTCTATCTGGCAGCCGTCGGGCTGCTGGCAACCGCCGCCGCCGTGCAGGATAACGGCGTGACGGCGACGGCCTATGGAACGGTCAACGTCCGCAGCGGGCCGGGCGCGCAGTACGAAATCGTCGGCAGGCTGGCTGCCGGCGACCGCGTGCCGGTGGATGGCCGCGACCGGGACGGCGGCTGGCTGCGGGTGGTGCTGGCGGTTGAAGCGCTGGAGTTCGGCTGGGTGGCGTCCTTCGCCGTGCTGGTGGAAGGCGATATTTTCCAGCTCCCCATCACGGGCGATGATTTCACCGCCGGGGCCGGCGAGCCGGTGACGATCACCGCTTATGGCCTGGTTAACATCCGCAGCGGCCCCGGCATGGATTACCCTATCATCGGGCAGTTGGATGCCGGCGATCTTCTGCCGGTCATCGGGCGCAGCGACCCGGATAACAATTGGCTGTATATTCAGGATGAAGAAGTTGAGGGTTGGGTGGCGTATTTTACGGTCACGCTCCAGGGCGACCCCAACGCGCTGCCGCTGGTGACGATGGACGGCAACGGGCGTGCCGTCGTGCCGGAGAACTACGTCATCAAAACGCGCTTTAACGTCCGGCTGCGGGCGGCGGCTTCATTGGAAGCGGAAACCCTGGGCGTGATTCCGTTCGGGCGCAGCGTTACACCCCTGGCGCGGACGGAGGATGGCGGCTGGCTGTATGTCATCTACCAGGAGCTTATCGGTTGGGGGCTGCGGCAGTTGTTTGAAATCGGCGACCGGCAGATCGAAATGCTGCCGGTTTACGAACCGTCAGCCACACCCTCACCGACCGGCACACCCTGAAGCCGTTCAGGTCTGCGCGGCGGCGGCGTGGCTGAGGGCAAAACGTTCGGCTTCTTCAAACGAGTTAAAAACGTGCGTGTCGTGGGTTTGGCCCACGCGGCTCATCATCGCCACTGTGCGGGACATCACCGTTGCTAAGGGAGTGGTGGTGGCAACCGCCGCCACCCGCACGTTCGGCACTTCGGCGGCCTTGCTGAAAACCTTGCTGGCGTCCGGCGAGATGAGTGTCATTTCGCGCGCGTCAATCAAAATCACGACCGGCGTGGGGCTGGCCTGCGCGCAGCGGCGCAGCGCCTCCGTCCAGGCTTCCGCGTCGGCGCGTTCGATTTTGCCGATTTCCCTGGCGAAAAAAATGCCGTTTTCAAACCGTATATCCTGGATAGGCATGATGATTGCCCCATCACTTTTTATTACTTTTTACCTTTTACACTATAACAAGTCTGTAACCGGCACACAATGGGCATTAGGCTTGAGCCAGCCGGTAGGCCGCCGCGCATCTTAAGAAAGTAAACGGCGGCGCGTTCAGCCGTCCACGTCCAGCCCGGCGGCGCGCGCCCGCGCCAGCACGTTTTCCGCCGCGCGCACCATCGGCATATCCACCATTTTACCGTCCAGTTCAAAAACGCCTTTTCCGGCAGCCTGGTGGGCGGCGTGGGCCTCCAACAGGCGCTTCGCCCGCGCGATTTGCTCTGCGTCCGGCGTGAAGACGGTCTGGATGGCTTCGACCTGCCGGGGATGAATCGCCAGCTTGCCGGTATATCCCATCATCAGCGCCCGGCGCGTTTCGGCGCTCAGGCCGGCCAGGTCATTCAGGTCTATGAAAGGGCTGTCAACGGCTTGCAGCCCGGCGGCGCGGGCATGGATGACGACGGCGCTGCGGGCATAAAACACTTCCCACCCCTCCGGCGTGCGGGTCGCGCCGATGTCGCCGGCCAGGTCTTCGGCGCCAAAGATGAGCGCGTCCAGGCGCGGCGCGCTTTCGGCGATGTCGCGCAAATTGGCGACGCCGCGCGCGGTTTCGATGATCGCCAGCAGGCGGATGCTGCCCACCGGCCAGCCGTAGCGCGTTTCGGCAGCCGCCAGGTAGGAGTCCACCATGCGGATTTCGTGCGCCGACTCGACCTTCGGCAGCACGTAACCGTCCGGGTGGGCGGCGACCGTTTCCGCCATGTCCTCTTTCCACAGGTGGATGCTGAAGGGGTTGACGCGCACCAGCTTTTCGGCGCGTCCGAAGTCCAGCTCGCGCAGGGCGGCGGCAGTGGTGGCGCGCGCCTCCGGCTTGCGGTTGAGCGCCACACCATCCTCTAAATCCATGATGATTGAGTCCACCCCCAGGGCTGTGCCTTTTTCGATTTTGCGCCGGTCATCGCCGGGCATAAAGAGCAGCGCGCGTCGGATTCGCATACAGCCAGAGCCTTTCTCTCGCATCGTGCTGTACAAATCATAACCCGTTTTGAAATCTTTTTCCCAGCGGCGGCCAGAAACCCCCGGTTTTTCGGGTGCGGAAATCACATCCAGCCCGAGCCGGTGCTGACGCCCTGGAATCACCTCAATGCGCGCGTGCAGTCGCCGGACGGTTTGCAGATCACGCTGTTCCAGGTGATGCCGTAAAAACGCGCCCGCCCACCTGCCGGAGATTGCCAAAAATGTGAACAGGGTTATCATTAGAAAAAAGGGTAACTGTTTATTGAAGGGAGCAGCCCGATGGCGCGGCGTTTAATGATCGTTTTTTTCATCGCGCTGTTCGCGTTCGCTCTGCTGCCGGTTGAGGCCGGGAGCAGCACGGGCGCGACATTTAAACTGGATTGCAACGGTTTTACCGGCAGCAGCGGCAGCGTCCGGCTGGATCGAGACAACACCCGCGCCAACCGCGAGGCGTTCATCGTCAGCGCCACCGACGGCGCAGGCAACGTCATCCTGGAGCCGATTCAGGATTCGTTTTTCGTCGGCGGCTCGGTGTCCTGGGCCGGCATCACGCCCGTTAAATGGACGGCCACGCCGCAGTATAACCCGCTGGCGCTGCGGATCGTCAGCCGCGCCGGGAACGGCTTCGCCGAAAGCCTGATCGTGATGGCGACCGGCGTCTGCCCTGGGCTGCCGGTTTACGGCGCGCTGCCGGAAGGCGTTTTTTACGTGGACGGCGACCTGCTGGTGAGGGGCGCAGGGTTGGCCGGGCTGCCCGCCGGGTCAACTTCCGCGCCTGTGCCGCTGAACGGCACGCCGCCGCGCCCGACCAACCCGCCGGAACTGCTGCAAACCCTGCCGGCGGTGTTCATCGTCAATACCGATAACCTGTCCATCCGCACCGGCGACGGGCCGCTGTACAGTCTGGTGGCGGTGGTGGACGGCGGCACGCGGTTGATTCCGCTGGGGCGCAACAAGGATTACACCTGGTGGTATGTGCAGATCGGGGACATCGTGGGCTGGGCGAAAGCCGAGTTCCTCATCCTGCGCGGCGACGCCACCGACGTGCCGGTCGTGCCGGCGCGGGGCGAGTTCTCGCAGCCGCGCGTGTATATTCACGTAGATCAACCGCTGTATTCGGACAACGACACCGGTTCGCTGCCGCTTTGTACCATCACGGCTAAACAGGAATATCTGGTGGTGGGGCGGGACAGCGACATCACCTGGTATCAAATCCAGGCCACCTGCGACGGCGTGCCGGTCAACGGCTGGATTCCGGCGGAACTCGCCAGCATCCGCAACCCGTCGGAACGGTTCATCCCGGTCACGACGGGGTAGGGCTTGAAAATCATACGCTGCCGGCAGGGTGAGTCCTGCCGGCTTTTCCGTGTTTGCCGTTTTACCGCCGGCGGGCTGCTGTTTGCCCTGGCGCTGATCTGCTGGCCGGTTCGGGCGCAGCAGGCGGCTCTGTCCGGGCCGCTGGTGGCCTTCACCGACGCTGCCCAGCAGCAGATTTTCCTGTACGATGTGGGCAGCGGGGCGCAGCGCGCACTGGCCTTCGGCGCGGGCTGGCTGAACGTGTGGGGGTTTTCGCCGGACGGCTGCCGCGTGCTGTTCACCCAGGGCGACGGGCTGGCGCAGCTGTACAGCGCCCGACTGGACGGCAGCGACCGGCGCGACCTGGTGCGCTACGACGGCGCGCCCGCCGGGACGTGGGGCGTCTGGTCGCCGCGCTGGTCGCCGGACGGAGCGCGCATCGCCTTTGTGCTGATCGAAGGCGCGCCAGACGCTAACGGCGTGCGCGATCACCGCATCGCCTGGGTGGGCGCGCAGGGCGGCGCGCCGGAGTTTTACAGCATCACCGGCGACGAACACGAGCCGGAATGGTCGCCGGATGGCCGCTGGCTGGCCTACATTTCCTACACCGAGCGCGTGCCGGGCGCGGATATTTATTCTACCGCCGCGCCCACGCCGGAAGGCCAGACCACGCCCCTGCTGCGCGAAGCCGATGTGTGGGTGGTCAGCGCCGACGGCCAGACCAAATACGCGCTGACGAGTTTCCCGGTCGGCAGCGCCCGCGCCCCGCGCTGGAGTCCCGATGGCGAGCTGGTGAGTTTCATCTACTCGCCAAGCCCTGGCAACGACCTGTTCTGGATGATCGCCGGCCAGCCGGGCGCGATTCCGACCCAGTTGAATTTTCAGTGGAGTTTGATCCTGGATATGACCTGGCTGCCGGACGGCTCGGCCATCCTGGGCGCGGTGCGGGACTGGCACGAGGATGTGCCGGACAACCGGCTGTGGACGATTCCGCTGGTGGGTAATGGCGATACCGGCTCGGCGCTCTATTTGGCCGGGTTAGACCTAAGCTACGCCGATTACCCGCGCTTCAGCCCGGACGGGCGCTGGCTGGCGCTGCGTTCGGAATATATGCCGGCGCTGGTGGATGTGGCCGCCGGGACGTTTGCGCTGCTGGATGCATCGCCCGGTAATACGCCGCCGGTGTGGTCGCCGCCGGGTTTCGCCGGAGAAGCAGCCTGCGGGTATTAGTTTTTATGCGGCAGCGCCTCCGCCAGCCGTTCGTTGATTTTTTCGACCTGGTGGGCCACTCCCAGCGCCTCAAAAATGCCCCGCGCGTCCTGGAAATAAACGGCGGCCTGCGCCGGCTGCCTCAGCGCCAGATAATCCAGCCCCAGGTCGAACAGCATGTACCCTTCGCCGCGTTTGTCGTCCATCTGGCGGCAGACTTCCAGGGCTTCTTCGTGATGAGCGACCGCCGCCTCAAGCTGCCGCTGATCTCGGCAGGCGTCCCCCAGCCGTCCCAGGTTGATGGCCTCGCCGCGTTTGTCGCCGGTTTCGCGGGCGATGGCTAAGGCCTGTTCCAGATGATCTATGGCCGGCGCATACTGCCGCTGCTCGCGGTAAGCATCACCCAGCCGCCCCAGGTTGATAGCCTCGCCGCGCCGGTCGCCGATTTCGCGGGCGATTTTGAGCGCCTGCCGGTAAAAAACGGCGGCCTCGTCCAGCCGCCCCATGTCGCGCAGCGTATCGCCCAGGTTGCCCAGGTTGATGCCTTCGCCCCGCGCATCCCCCCGCTTGCGCGCGGTCATCAACGCCTGCTCCAGGTGAACGCGCGCCTGTGCCGTCTGGCCGATCTGCCGGTAGGCGATGCCCAGGTTCGCCAGATTGATGCCCTCGGCGCGTTCGTCGCCCACCTGCCGGGCGATGGCTAAGGCCTGCTCCAGGTGGTCAATGGCCGGCTGTCCCTGGCCTAACAGCCGGTAGGCGATGCCCAGCCGCCCCAGCGTGATGCCCTCGCCGGCGGTGTCGCTCAGGTCGCGGTACAGCTTAAGCGCCTGGCGGTAATACTTCATGCCGGTTTTGACCTGCCCCATGTCCCGGTAGGCGCTGCCCAAGTGTCCCAGGTAGGCCGCCTGGCGGCGCGGGTCGCCGGTTTGCTGCGCGGCGCTAACCGCCTGCGCCAGCAGCGACGACGCCAGCCCGGCATAACCGCCCAGGTGCAGGAATCCTTCGCGGCCATCCAGGTCGCGGTACAGCCAGTCGGCAAAACACATCACGTCGGCGTACCGTTCGGCGGTCATGGCCCAGTTCACCGCCCCCAGGAAGTTATCCAGTTCGGAGCGCAGCGCCGCGAAATGCCCCGGCTGCGGGTCGCGGCGGCATTCCAGATAAGCCAGGCAGCAGTCAAGCGCCCGGCGGCGCTGGTCGTCGGTGGCGTGGGCTTTGGCGTAGCTGTAGGCCAGGTCATGAATGCGGTATTCGACGGCGCGTTCGGCGGTTTCGGCGCTGCGTTCGGCCAGCCCGCGCCGCTGAAGGCGGTTGAGCGCGTCCTCGATGGCTGCGCCATCCCGCTTCAGGTACAGCGCCAGCATCTCCGGCGTCAGGCTGGAGGTGAAAAATGCGCCGAAGGCCAGGAACAAACCCTGCGCCTCGCTGTCCAGCGTGTACAGGCTGGCCGTCAGCAGGTCTTCGACACTGCGGCGTCCTTCGTCTGCCGCCCCATCCGGCGCGGCCAGTTTGTACGGCGCGGCCTCGACGCGCTTCAACAGTTCGCCCGGCGTCAGTTCGTCCAGCGCCATCGTCAGCCCGGCCAGCCGGACGGCGAAGGCATGGTCGCCCAGTTTGTCGCACAGCGCGTCGGCCTGGGCGTCGTCGGCCCATTCCGGCTGTCCGTAATGGCTCAACAGTTCCAGCGCCGCCGCCCGCGTCAGGCGGCCCACGTCCACCCGCGTCAGGCCGGAATACCGCTGCCGCGACGTGACCAGCACCGGCGTGCCGCCGGGGAAAGCGTTCACGTTCAGCAGTTGGTTGAGCGAGCGCCCGTTCCACACGTCATCCAGCACCACCAGGCGCACGTCATTCTGCGCCAGCAGCAGGCGCACCACCCGCGCTTTGGCGGACGCGCCGATCTCTTTGGCAAGCGTCTGCTCGGCGTTAAAAGGCCGCGCCAGCGCCGCCAGCAGGTCGTCACGGTCTTCCGTCCCGGCGCGCAGCCACAGCACCGTTCCCTTGCCCGCCGCGATGCGCCCCGCCGCCACCGCCGCCGCCAGCGCCGTTTTGCCCGTGCCGCCGAAACCCTGAAGCAGCACCCGCTTGCCTTTGTCCAGCAGGCCGTTGATTTCGTTTATCAGCTCGCCGCGCCCGACCAGCCGCTCCGGCTGTTCCGGCACGTCGTCGGGCAGGGTCGCCAGGATGGCGTCCAGCTCGCCGCTGCGCGCCGCGCGCCATTCCTGCCACTCCACCAATGCCTGAATCAGCTTGCGCTGGAAGTCCTCAACAGTGGTGAACAGCGACCGGATCACCGACTGCTCGATTTTGGCCTTAAAGGCCAGCAGCGGCGCGGCCTGGTCGTGGTCGTAGGCTGCCTCCGGCCAGGCGCAGGCCGGGTCTACCAGAAAACACAACCGCTCCAACCCGCGCTCGCCGGCATAGTCGAACTCGATTTCGGTCACGCTGCGGTCGTAACCGGCTTCGATGTAACCGTAGCGGTGGGCGATGATGCCGACGTACAGGTCGGCTTCCTTCAGCTTACGTTTGCTGCCCTCGGTCGCGCCGACGCCCATCGCCTCGAAGTTTTCCATTGCAATCGGCAAAAAGCCCAGGTTGCGGCAGGCTTCAATGGCCGCTTCGCGGTAGGGCTTCAAATCCAGGCTGGTGCTGCTGATAAAAACGCTCTTGGTCATGGCGAATCTCGATTATCATCAGGGCGCGGCACGCCCCGACAGGCTTTCTGCTATCTTACGACAGGCCGGGGGAAGCAACAAGTTAAGCCTCGGTTCTAAAATTCTGCGCTCACGGGGTCAGCGCCGGGATAATCCAGCGCCACAGCAGGTACAGGTCAAGCGGGGCGAAGGCCAGGAAGGGCAGAAGCGTGATATAAGCCAGGTACGGGTGGGCGCTGCGGATGCGCGCGAAAATCGCCTGCCGCCAGGCGTCCACGCCCGCCGCCAGCGCCAGCGCCAGCGGGATGAGGGCAGGGTACAGGTAGCGCCCCTGGTACTGCACGAAGGATGTGTTGTAATACACATAGGCCAGCAGCGCCAGCGCCGCCGTCAGCGCCAGCACAAGATAGGCGGCAGCGCGCCAGGCCGGCCCACCGGCGGGCTGCACGCGCCCGGCCTTCCGCCGCCAGGACACCGCCGCCAGGACCCACCCGCTGCCCGCCAGCGCCAGCAGCCCCAGAATCAGCCCGTAGATCCAGCCCGGCATGGGCGCGGCCATCCAGCCGAACTGCCCCCAGAAGCTCGTAAAGGTCGTGCGGAGCGCCTGTCCCAGATAGGCGCTCAGGCCGATGTCGGCGATCAGGTCGGCGGTGCGAAGCTGCTCCGCCACTACCAGATCGTGCCGTCCCAGGCCGAACACGTCCGGGAAGCCGTACACGCTGATATTTCGCAGCGCCCACAGCCCGCCCAGGGCGATCACCGGCAGGGCGAAAACGGCCCAGCCCCGCAGCAGCGGTCGAAGGCGGCTTCTGAGCATTCCCGGCAGCGCGCGCCGGGCCGTCGAGATGGCGGCGCGCCCCAGCGCCGTATCGCGGTATCGCCACACCGCCAGCGCCCCCCGGCGGGCGGCCTGCGCCGGTATATGAACCGCAGCCGCCGTTTTCCGGCTGCGGCGGTCAAGCCACCATTTGAGCAGAATCGCCGCCGGCACGATGCCGACCAGCAGCAGCGTGCTGACCTTCGTCACCAGCCCCAGCCCGACCAGCAGCCCCAGACTCCAGGGGCGGATAAACAGGCGGCGTTTTTCCGGGTGTTTGAGCCAGTTGTAGCCCCAGTACACGGCGGCGGCCAGCATCCCCACCGCTGCCGCCATCGCCAGCAGGTTTGTGCCGGTCGCGCCGTCCCGCGCCGGGTCGTAAACCATCGCGCCCAGGATGGCGACCGCCGCCCAGATCGCCAGCATCAGCGCGGCGCTTATCACCGGGTAGAGGATGTAAGAAGGACGGTCTTGCAGATAGTAGATGATGGCCGCCAGCGTCAGCCCAACGATCAACTCCGCCAGGCCGTCGTTATTGACCGAGGCCAGCATGTGAACGTGCTGCGGCAGAAAAGCGACCAGCGCCGCCATCGCCAGCGCCACCTGCGGGCGTTCCGGCAGCAGCAGCCAGCCCACACCGAAGGCGCACAGCACCACGCCCGCGCCGATCAGCACCGAAAACAGGCGCATCTGCACCAGCAGGCCGCGCTCCGGCTGCGGCGTCCAGGCGCGCGCCAGCAGGTAATACAGCGGCGGCTGATGGTCTTCGTACTGGAGCGTTTCCAGGCCGGACAGCAGCGCCGGTTCGAAGCGGGCGGACATCAGTTCTTCCTGGTAGGCCTGCTGCCAGTCCCCGATTTCGATGACCGGGCAGCAGCCGCCGCGCGCCGCGATCTGCCGGATGTAGTTATAATGCGCTGGTTCGTCCGGCGACTGCCAGGGCGGGGTAAACACCGCGTATAACCCGCCGACGGCCAGATAAACGACCACGATCAGCGCCAGCAGCAGGTGAGGCGCGCTCATTTTCCGGCTGCGGATGCCAGCTTGTGCAGGGTGGGTGATCGGTTTGCTCACGGGCTTCCTTCTATTCGGCTTTCGCCTCAGGCGCGCATGACGCCGCAGGCCGGCGCGTCCCAGTCCAGGCCTTGATGTTCGGCCAGCATGGCATCAATCGCGGCGGCGATTTCCGGCGGGTAGGGCGCGGTGCGCCGGACGGACAGATCGGCATACGAGTTAACGCACTCGAAGATGGACGCCAGCAGGCCGCGCGTTTCGTTGACCATAAACAGCAGGTAGTGCAGGCGTTTGGCGCTGCGCCCCAGCAGCCGTGCGCGGATGGAGAGCGTATCGCCGATGCGGACTTCGTTCAGGTAGTGAATGTGGTGTTCCAGGTCGAAGCCGCCGGTCTGGTGCTGGCGGTAAAATTCCAGCGTCAGCCCCAGGCGGTCAAACAGCGGGATGCCGGCTTCATCGTACAGCGCCAGATACCAGCGCATGTTCATATGTCCCATCGCGTCCCGGTAGTCTTCCGGCACGACGAAGCGGTACACCTCCGGCAGCGCCGTGATGCTTTCGAGCGGAATGGCGGGTGGTTTCACGGTGTTCCCTCGCGTTTTTGCCAGCCGCCGGCGATTGTAACATGTCTGTGCCGATTCGGGGCGGCGAGCGTGGCGCAAACGTAGGCCAGGCGGCGCGGGGGCGTCTATCGCGCCCTCCGGCGGCTGTGTTTATAATAAATACAAATTAAACTGTTTGGGGAAAAGGAGGCGCATGTTCCGGCAACTGGTGTTCGTTCTGCTGGCGCTGCTGCTGGCCGCCTGCAACCTGTCCGTTCCGCAGGCGACGCCGACCGTCGCCCCTACGCGCACGCCCAGCCCTACGCCGCCAATCACCGACACCCCGATACCGACGCTGGTGGCGCTGGCAGCGACCGACACCGCCACGCCGACCGTCCTGCCGACCGATACGCCGACCAGCACGCCGACGGCCACGCTTACCCCGACCGACACACCAACGCCGACGGCGACCGACCAGCCGACGGCCACACCGACCAGCACGCCGACGGCCACGCCCACCCCGACCGATACGCCAACGCCGACCGCGACCGACCAGCCGACAGCCACGCCGACCAGCACGCCGACGGCCACGCCCACCCCGACCGATACGCCAACGCCGACAGCGACCGACCGGCCAACGACCACACCTACCTTCACGCCGACCGCGACCGATACGCCGACGGCCACGCCGACCGCGACCGATACGCCAACGCCGACAGCGACCGACCGGCCAACGACCACGCCCACCGATACGCCGACGGCGACCGACACACCCGCGCCGACGGCGACCGATACGCCCGTGCCGTCGCCCACACCGCTGCCGCTGTCCGATTACGCACTGCTGGTGTCGGCGCTGCGCGGCGGGAGAGGCTGGGCGCTGCATACGCTGACCGCCGACGGCTCTGACGAACAGGCGCTGACCTTCACGCTGCCGCCTGGCAGCAGCACGGCACTGACTGTCGTGGAAGTGTACGACGCGGCCTACTCGCCGGATGGCAGGCAGATGGCGTTCACAGCCCGCCTGTCCCAATCGCGGTTGGAAGGAGAGACGCTGGTCAGCGAGGAGTTTGAAGACCTGTTTGTTGCGCCAGCCGCCGGAGGGACGGCGCGCCGCCTGACGACGTTTGCCGCGCCGCGCGTGGCGGACGCCGCCTGGTCACCCGACGGGCAGAGCATCGCGTGCGCGGCCAATCCCAACGGCGATTTCGACATTTTTCTTGTCTCTGTCGAGACGGGCGAGGTGGTGACACTGATCCCCGGCCCGTCCGAAGACCGCGAG